>JAAFHN010000366.1 GCA_013298415.1 Comamonadaceae bacterium | reverse complement strand
TCAAAAAGGCACAAACCCATGCTGCTTGAGCCTCAAACCCGCTCAAAAATGCCCGCTGCGCCCTGCCCCATGCCCACGCACATCGTGACCATGCCGTATTTGAGCTTGTGGCGCTGCAACGCATGCACCACTGTCGCCGCGCGGATCGCACCCGTTGCGCCCAGTGGATGGCCGAGTGCAATCGCGCCGCCCATCGGGTTCACCTTGGCGGCGTTCAATCCCAGGGTTTGAATCACGGCCAAAGACTGTGCGGCAAAGGCTTCGTTCAGCTCATACCAGTCGATGTCGTCTTGCTTCAAACCGCCAGCTTTGAGCGCAGCCGGAATCGCCTCAATCGGGCCAATGCCCATGATGTGCGGGGCCACGCCACGGCTGGCAAAGCTCACGAAGCGGGCAAGGGGCTTCAGGTTGTAGCGCTTCACAGCCGCTTCACTTGCCAAGATCAACGCACCTGCGCCGTCAGAAGTTTGCGAGCTGTTGCCTGCGGTGACCGAGCCACGCGCAGAAAACACCGGGCGCAGCTTGCCCAGGCCTTCGGCGGTGGTCTCAGCGCGCACGCCTTCGTCCAGGCTCACGGTTTTGGTGCTCAGGCTCACGGCCGCGCTTTCCAAATCCACAGCGCGATCCGTCACTTCAATCGGCGTGATCTCGGCCGTGAACTCGCCGGACTTCATGGCTTTGAGCGCTTTCATGTGCGACTGGTACGCAAATTCGTCTTGCGCTTCGCGGCTCACCTTCCATTGGCTGGCCACTTTCTCAGCCGTCAGGCCCATGCCGTAGGCAATGCCGTAGTCGTCCACGTTGTCGGTGTTGCCAAAAATCGTGGGCGAGAGGCTGGGGCTGTTGCCCATCATCGGCACCATGCTCATGCTCTCGGTGCCCGCAGCAATCATCACATCGGCTTCGCCCACGCGGATGCGGTCGGCGGCCATTTGCACGGCGCTGATGCCGGAGGCGCAAAAGCGGTTCACGGTGATGCCGCCCACCGATTTGGGCAGGCCAGCCAACACGGCGGCCACGCGCGCCACATTCAGGCCCTGCTGGCCTTCGGGGATCGCGCAGCCTGCAATCACGTCTTCAATCGCAGCAGGATCGAGCCCAGGCGCTTGGGCCAAAGCGCTTTTGATCACGCGGGCCAGCAAATCATCGGGGCGCAGGTTGCGAAAGCTACCCTTGTGCGAGCGGCCAATCGGCGAGCGCGTGGCGGCAACGATGTAGGCATCTTGGATTTGTTTCATGTTCTGGCTCCGGAAATCTGGTCTTCGTTCAACGTTTGACAGGAATCCACGCCCAGGTGAATTCGCACAAGATGGGTTGGTTGCCGCTCTCATCCGTGATCGTCACGGGCACGATGGTCTCGCCCTTCATCGTGGTTTGGATGAGCTGGCGTTGGTCTTCGCTCAGCGTGGCCACTGCGCGCATCGCCCCTTGGCCACGCTTCACAAACTGCAAGCGGATGTCTTTCACCACATTCACGCAGTCGTCGCGCACATTCAGGCCCATCAACATGCCGGTTGCCGTCTCAGCGGCCAAGCTGCTCGCCATGGCATGCACGCCGCCAATGTGGTTGCGCACATGCGGTTTGTTGGCAACCGTGATCACCACTTTTTCAGGCGTCATCAGCTCGTAGCGCATGCTGGTTGTGCCCGTGAGCGGCACCGCGCGGCCAAGCGCCTTGCTGTGCGCCCAGATGCGCAGGCCTTTGGGCACCACACGGTCGATTTTGGCGAGGAGGCTTTGCAGGCGGTTCATCAATTCCTCAGCGGCTTGCCCTCAGACAGCATGAACATGATGCGTTCTTGCGTCTTCGGGTGGGTGAGCAGGCTGCAAAAGGCTTGGCGTTCGAGCGTCATCAAGTACTCCTCGCTCACCAAGGTACCGGCTTCCACGTCGCCACCCGTCACCACACCGGCAATCAAGCCAGCGATGTGAAAGTCGTGCGCACTGATGAAGCCGCCATCGCGCATGTTGATCAAGCTGCCCAAAATGGTGGCTTTGCCGTTGCGGCCGGCCACGGGGAAGAGCGCCTTGTGTGGCGGGCGGTAGCCTTGCTCGAACATGCTCTTGGCGGTGGAAAGCGCCACAAAAAGCAGCTCGTCTTTGTTGGCCACGATGGTGTCGCTGTCAAGCACATAGCCAATTTTTCGGCTCTCTAGCGCGCTCGTGCCCACAGTTGCCATCGCAGCGGCTTTGAAGGGCTCGATCAGGCACTTCAAGATGTCTTTATCGCTGCTCACCGCCGTGTTTTCCGCCGCGCGGCGGGCCACGTACGCCAGGCCGCCCGCGCCGGGCACGAGGCCCACGCCAACTTCCACCAAGCCGATGTAGCTTTCCATGTGAACCACGCGCTTAGCCGAATACACCGCCATTTCGCAGCCGCCGCCGAGCGCCAGGCCCCGAATCGCAGAGACCACGGGCACGTTGCTGTAGCGCAGTTTGAGCATCGCGTCTTGCAGCATGTGCTCGGCTTCGTCAATCGCGCTCACGCCCACCGTCATGAAGGCGGGCAGCATGGCTTGCAGGTCAGCGCCTGCAGAGAAAGGCTCGTCGCCACTCCAAATCACCATGCCTTTGAAGCGTTCATTGGCGATGTCTACGCCGCGCGACAAGCCTTCAGCCACATCTGGGCTGATGGCATGCATCTTGGTTTTGATGCTGGCAATCAGAACCTCTTCATCCAGCGTCCACAAGCGGATCGCATCGGTTTCTTCGATGCTTGTTCCCGCCGTTTTGTAGTCTGGCGCGCCCGAGCCGCCCACGTCTTCTGGGAAAAGTTGGCGCGGCTTCAAATGCGTGATGTTGCGTGCGTCAAATTGGCCGGTGCTCGCGTTGTACGAGCCCGCAGCGGTGTGAACGCCACCGGCTTTCACCACCGCATCGGAAAACACCCAATCTGGCAGCGGCGTGCTGCAAAGCGCCTTGCCTGCTTTGATGTCTTCATTCACCATGTTGGCCACTTCAAGCCAGCCGGCTTCTTGCCACAGCTCAAACGGGCCTTGCTTCATGCCAAAGCCCCAGCGCATGGCCAGATCCAGGTCGCGTGCGGTGTGCGCAATCGTGGCCAAGTGCGTGGCGGCGTAGTGAAAACCGTTGCGCAAAATCGCCCACGCGAACTGACCTTGCGCGCCCTCGGCATTGCGCAGCAGCTTCAAGCGCTCGGCAGCAGGCTTTTTGAGCATGCGGCCGTACACCTCGTCTGCCTTGCCGCCTGCGGGCACGTACTCGGCTTTTTCCAGGTCAAAGCGGCTCACATCGCGGCCGACCTTCTTGAAGAATCCTGCCTTGGTCTTTTGCCCCAAGTTGCCCAAATCCAACAACTTTTGCAGCACAGCGGGCGTGCCGAAGCTGCCGTAAAACGGGTCGGTCTCCGCATTCAGGTTCGTTTGCAGGGTTTTGATGACGGAAGCGATCACATCCAAGCCCACTACGTCGGTGGTGCGGAAGGTGCCAGAGCTTGCGCGTCCCATGCGCTTGCCGGTCAAGTCGTCCACCACGTCGAACGTGAGACCAAAGTTCTCGGCCTCTTTCATCGTGGACAACATGCCCGCGATGCCGATGCGGTTGGCAATGAAGTTGGGCGTGTCTTTGGCGCGCACCACGCCTTTGCCCAGCGTGCTGGTCACGAAGCCTTCAAGCTGATCCAAATATTCGGGCTTGGTGGTGGGCGTGGCGATCAG
>JAAFHN010000523.1 GCA_013298415.1 Comamonadaceae bacterium | reverse complement strand
GGATGCGCGCGGCTTCATCTTGGGCGCGGTGGTGGCCTATGAATTGAACCTGGGCTTCGTGCCGATCCGCAAAAAAGGCAAGCTGCCGTTCACCACCGTGGAAGAAACCTACGAGCTGGAATACGGCAGCGCAACGGTGGAGCTGCACACCGATGCAGTGAAGCCCGGCGACCGGGTGCTGCTGATCGACGACCTCATTGCAACCGGCGGCACGATGATGGCGGGCAAGCGGCTTTTGGAGCGACAAGGCGCTCACGTGATTGAAGGCGCGGCCATCGTGGATTTGCCGGAACTCGGCGGCTCAGCCCGCTTGCGCGAAAGTGGACTCGCGCTGCACACACTGCTCAGCTTCGAAGGCCACTGAAGCCGCATTCTTCAAGCCGCATTCTTCAAGCCGCACTCATCAAGCCTGATTCATCGGCTTGGGCGCACCCGATGCCGAGGCGCGAAATCAGCGCAGTTCGCCGTATTGCGTGCTGCCGAGTGCGGGCGGCTGGAAGTCGGGATCCACGGCTTCGGTGTCTTCAAAGCCAGTGAGCAGGGTGTAGCTGCCTGCTGGGGTGGGCGCAGCAGGCTTTTTGGCTGCCGTAGCAGCGGTGGCAGCGGCCACTGCTGCGGGTGCGTTGGCGCCCGCTGCCAGAGCGCGTTTGAAGGCTTCCACTTCGTCGTCGGCAATCGCTTCAAAGCGGCCGGAGCCGGGTGCCATCGGCCTGGCCCTGCCAGCGCTCGCCGAAGACACGTCGAAATCCACGGCGTCTTCGGTTTCAGGGCCTTCAGGAAAAAGCGGCATCGGTTTGGAAATCGGGCCTTCTCGCCGAGACATCGGCATGGTGGGCGCGATGGCTGCTGCCGTTGGTCGCGGCAAAGCCTGCGTTGCCAAAAACGCAGCCGAGCCCGCTGCTGCGGCCAAGCCGGCGCTTGCGGCTTGGGCCATGCTGGCGGGCGCTGAAGCGGGCGGAGCCGCTGCGGCTGTGGGGGGTGCGAGCGGCGCGATGTGGGGCGCAACTTCGGTGGGCGAAAGATTGACCGAGGTTGCCGCCACCGAGGGTGCGGTGGCCAGCGCGCCAGCGTCTGCCACGGGCTTGCCCAGGCTCACTTGATCGCTCAAGCGCCAGTACACCGCCTTCACGACCACGCCGTGCCTCGCCTTGGCGCTCTGCGCGATCAAGGCTTCGATTTCGCCCCAGCGGTCATTGCCCGAGCCAAACTCAGGGGCTAAATCCACCATCACAATGAACTGCAAGCCGCGCGGATCGAGCGCCAGCGCCTTGAATTTGTAGCCCTGCGAAAGCACGCCTGCGCGGATCATCGATTCGCGCACCACGCCGTAGAGCAGCTCGCGGCGCATGTAGCGGGCGTTTTTCTTTTGGTCGGCAGCGGATTCTCCGGCCATTTGCGCGGGAGGCAGAATTTTGCCTACCACGCCCGAGGGCGGGTGCTGCGTGCGGCCGAAAGGTTGAGTGGGGTCGTTGCGGCTGAGACCAGAGCTGGGCGGCGCTGGGGGCGCCTTCTTAGATCCGGATAGCCAATCGAACAGGCCCATGACGGGATCCTTGTGTTGTGCGGTGTGCGTTGGGCGCGGCCAGTTGCGCACGCGCAAGCAGCCCGAGAAATTGCGTCAATTGTGGCAACGCCACGATGCTTTCGCAAGTAGTGTTACAGAAAGTGGGCAGGAAGCAGCGCCGCTACTGCGCAGACGAGCACTTCCTTCAGATTCCTTTCCCAAGCTGTTCCTGTCTAGGCGCAGAGCCGCAGACAGTGCTTTAGCACGGCAAGGCGACGCAACGACGACTGGGACGGCTTGGGGAAGGAATCACTTGCCGATGCAAAAACGCGTGAAAATTTCGCCGAGCAGGTCGTCGGCGCTGAATTCGCCGGTGATTTCGCCAAGCCGCCTTTGGGCCAGGCGCAGCTCTTCTGCCGCCATATCGAGCGCCGCGCCTTCATGCAGATGAACTTGCGCGCTGCGCAGATGAGCCAAGCAGCTTGCCAGAGCGTGCACGTGGCGAGATCGGGCCATGAACACGCCTTCTTGCGCCGCAGTTTGGTGGCCGGCTGCGGCCAAGATCGCATCACGCAGTTCGGCCAAGCCCTCGCGTTTAGCTGCACTGAAGTAGAGCGCGCTTGGGTTCTTTTTGGCCTCGGCTTCGACCAACTCCGGGTGTAAATCTGCCTTGTTCCACGCCTCAATCACGGGCACGCCACTGGGCCATTGCCCTGCCAAGGCCGCGTCGTCGGCCAGATACGCAAGATCGCCAGCACGGGTTAAATCGCGCAAGTGCAGCACCACGTCTGCCGCGCGCACCGCGCCCCAAGTGCGCGCTATGCCGATTTGCTCCACAGCGTCGCTCGTGTCGCGCAGCCCGGCGGTATCTACCAAATGCACGGGCACGCCATTCAGGCTGATGGCGTGCTCGATCCGGTCGCGGGTGGTGCCAGCGATGGGCGTGACGATGGCGACTTCGCTGCCAGCAAGTGCGTTGAGCAGCGAGCTTTTGCCGACATTGGGCTGGCCCGCGATCACCAGCCTCAGGCCCTCGCGCAGCAAGCTGCCTTGTTGGGCCATTGCACCGAGGCTTTCTGTGCGTTGAAGCAGGCTGCTGAGTTGCTCGCTGGCTTTGCCACGGCTCAAATGCTCAATTTCCTCTTCGGGGAAATCCAGCGTGGCTTCCACCAGCATGCGAAGCTGAATCATGTCAGATCGGAAGAGC
>JAAFHN010000061.1 GCA_013298415.1 Comamonadaceae bacterium | reverse complement strand
CCTTTTGTGGTCTTCACGCTTTGCAGCTCGCCGCTGGCAAACACCTGCAGCGGCGCGTCTACCGTGGCGCGCAGCTCAGAGGTGTGCCATTGGCTTGGGTCGTCGAGCGTGGGCATCCAGTGGCGGGCAGAACGTGGATCGCCGCTCGCCCACACTACGCGGCGCTTGCGGGGGTCGGTGAGTGTGGGCTCAAACCAGCGCAGGCCCAAGCCCGTGCTGGACCAGATGTTGCCGGGGTCGCTGTGGTTGATCCACTGGGTGCGGTAGGTGATGCGCAGCGTGATGGTTTCGCCTTGGGTGTGCATACGTGCAAGCTGCACCTTCAGCGCGCCATCGGCCGCCGCACTGTCTTGCGTGAATTGGAGTGCTTTGCCCGATTGGCTGATGCGTTCGACGTGCAGATGCGCGGCATCGAGCCGAAGGGTTTGCAGCGGCGTTTGCGGGCTGAGCGTGAGGGCTGCGGTGCCGAAAGCCTCTTGCTTTTTCCAATCGAGCTGCAAATCCAGCGCGATGTGCTGGAGCTTGACAGCTTGGGCTTGAGCGGCGAGCGCGGCACCGAGAAACGCAGAGGCGAGCAAGGGCTTGAGCATGGCAAATCTCATTCAAAAAGTGAGGATGGGCAGGTGCGCGAGACGGCTAGTGCTGGGTCGGTCGCGAGCGACTGCGGCCCGAGGGAGAGCCGGGCATGCCTGTGGCCAGCCAAGCGCGCCTGAGTGCAAGGTCTGAGCCGAAGCCCGCCACGTCGGCGGTGTGCGCCACCGTGGCCCCCGCCGAAAGCGCGCCGCGCGCCACGGCCACGCGGATGCCGCGCAAGTAGGCCAGCGGCGTGGTCTGTGCGTGATCTGCAAAAAGGCGATTCAAGCTGCGCGGCGTGGTGTGGATCAGCTTGGCCATGCGGTCTGCCCCCCAGGCTTCGCGAGGCGATTGCGATACGGCGTCTTGCACCTTGTGCAGCTTGGCGTTCAGGTGCTGGCGGTGCGAGAGAAAGGGTGAAAGCTGCGGATCATCTGGCCCGCGCCGCAGCGCAACAGCCATGTCTTGCGCCACGCGAGCTGCCACGACAGGGCCAGCTTCTGCGCTGATCAAGTGCAGCGCCAAATCAATCCCCGCGCTCACGCCGGCACTCGTCCATACCTCGCCGTCTTGCACAAACACCCGGTCTGGCAGCACAGTGGCGCTCGGTGCGAGTTTGGCCAGTTCGTCCAAATGTTCGTGGTGGGTGGTGACACGCTTGCCGTGTAGCAAACCTGCTCGCGCTGCCAGTTGCGCACCGGTACACACGGTAACCAGCCGCACGCCCGGCTGGCCTGGCCTGATATGGGTGAGCCAGCGCACCACCTCGGCTTGCTCGGCTTCCGCGCTATCGGCCACCCAAGCGCTCGTCACGCCCACGATCAGCACCCAAGCGGGTGCGGCGATCCGCTCAGGCAGCGGCTCTAAATTGGCGAGGGTGAGGCCCACTGAACCGGTGCTCTGGCTTTTCGGCGCGCAAAAGCGCAAGTTGAACAGGGTCTGCCCCGACTTCAAGTTCGCAATCCGAAACGCCTCCGCTGGCCCCGCCCAATCGAGCACCAAGCTGCCAGAGGGCAGCAAAAACCACAGATCAATCGGCGTTTGCTGGTCGCGTGCGGGTGTGTGGGCGTTGGAAGCCATGCCTCGCAGTGTGGCCCCAATCGTTCATTGGGGCCAGCTGTGCGCAGACGAGATTCGGTCGATTTCAGACGGGCGCAGACTCGAAATCGCGTTGCTACTCAATTCGCAGCAATGAGTGCAATGGAATTCTGGACAGAGGAACGAAAATGCATCGAAAATCACCAAAATGCCATCTCCCGCAGCGGCAAATGCTGAGGCAGGGCCGAGCCGGCCTCGATGTCGAGCCAAAAGCGCTCGGCAAGCACCTGCGGAAAGACAGGGAGCGTCTCTGCTGCGAGCTCGTCGCGGCTGCGCCAAGCTGCTTGTGTGATGTATTCCGCCGCCGCATCTGGCCCGCTGGCATCGAGTTCACCGCCGATCAGCTCGCCCAAAAACCAAAACTTGCAGTGGCGCATGCCGGGCTGGTGCATTTCTTCGATATAGAGCATGCGCCCAGCCTTGGCATTGAGGCCAGTTTCTTCGCGCACTTCGCGCTCTGCCGCGTCTTGCAGGCTCTCGGTGCCTTTCACGCCACCGCCAGGCGCTACCCAAAAGTCGTACCGGCCTTCCCGCGTGTGCCGCACCATCAAAACGCGGCCTTGGTGGCGCACAAACATGCCTGCAGAGATGCGATGGTTCATGTCAAAAAGTGTAGCAATGAATGCTTATTTTTATGGACGACGAGGCAATATCTCTCAAAATGTCATTCCCCCGAACCCTCAGCCATCCAAAAAACCTCCCAAAGACGGCCGTCCATGTCGTGAAGGCCGGGCGTGTCCATGAAACCGTGGTCGCTGGTCGGCTTGGGTGTGGTTGTGCCGCCCGTCAATCAGCTGCGCAGAGAGGCCCTCCACGCCAGTGCAAGCACTTCGTGTTGCTTGATGAAGGCGTCTTTGCCATCCATGTAGGCTTCGATGTCACTCGGGTGGGCGGCGGCGAGTTGGCGTTTGAGGGCGCTGTAGGCTTGCGCGGCTTCAGGGTGCACGTTGATGTAGTCGCGAAAGGCAAGGTGGCGGGTGACTTCTGCGCTGCCTTGCGTAAAGCCGTGGGCGTGAACGACGCGTTGGCCCTGGGCATCGTTTTTGACGAAGTAGCGGCGGCCTGGGATGCCGAACTCGCCTCTGGCCTCGTAACCGATGGCTTGGAGGGCGGGCGTGGCCGCTTCAAACGCATCCAAAGACGGCACGGTCAGCAGCATGTCGATGATCGGCTTGGCCCAAATGCCTTGGATGGCTGTGCTGCCGATGTGATGGGCAGTGATGTCTGGCGCAGCCTGCTGGATCAACGCTGCTTCACGCTCGAAGCTTGCGCGCCAAGTCGGGTCAGGCGCGGTCACCGCCACGCGCTTGAGCAAGCCTGGTCTGCTCATTGCTCTAGACGCATCTCCGCAGCGCGTGCATGGCCTTGGAGACCTTCGCCGTGCGCGAGGATGCTGGCCGTCGGCCCGAGGGCTTGCGCGCCTGCTGCGCTCACGCGGATCAAGCTGCTGCGCTTTTGAAAGTCGTACACGCCGAGCGGCGATGAAAAACGCGCGGTGCCCACGGTGGGCAACACGTGGTTGGGCCCTGCGCAGTAGTCGCCCAGGCTTTCGCTCGTGTATGCGCCCATGAAGATGGCTCCGGCATGGCGCAGCAGCGGCTCCCAGCGCTCGGGCTCTCGGGTGGAGATTTCCAGGTGCTCGGGAGCCAATGCGTTGCTGATTTCGCAGGCTTGTTCTAGGCTCTCTGTCAAGATCAGCGCGCCCCGGTCATTCAGGCTTTTGGCGATGATTTCCGCGCGAGGCATCTCGGGCAGCAAGCGGTCGATGGAGGCTTGCACGGCATCGATGTAGGCCGCATCTGGGCAGAGCAAAATGCTTTGCGCCAGTTCATCGTGCTCGGCTTGGCTGAAGAGGTCCATCGCCACCCAGTCTGGTGGCGTGGAGCCATCAGCCAGCACCAAAATTTCACTGGGCCCTGCGATCATGTCGATGCCCACGGTGCCAAACACGCGCTTCTTCGCAGCCGCCACGTAGGCGTTGCCTGGGCCGGTGATTTTGTCTACCTTGGGGATCGTGGCTGTGCCAAACGCGAGCGCTGCCACAGCCTGCGCGCCGCCGATGGTGAAGGCCCGCGTGACACCCGCCACATGCGCCGCAGCCAGCACCAAATCGTTGCGTTCGCCACGCGGCGTGGGCACCATCATGATGATCTCGCCCACACCTGCCACATGCGCGGGCACGGCGTTCATCAGCAAACTGCTCGGGTAGCTGGCCTTGCCGCCCGGCACGTAGATGCCCACGCGATCCAGCGGCGTGACCTTTTGGCCCAGCAGCGTGCCATCGGCTTCCACGTACTGCCAGCTCTGGCCGCAGGCTTTGAGCTGCGCTTCGTGATACGTGCGGATGCGGGCAGCGGCGTGCTGCAAAGCTGTGCGCTGCTCGGGCGAAATGCGCGAGAACGCTGCGGCAAAGTCTGCGTGCGTCAGCTCCAACTCGGCCATCGATGCCACGTTCAAGCCATCAAACCGAGCCGTGTATTCCAGCACCGCCGCATCACCGCGCTTGCGCACATCGGCCAAGATGTCTGCCACCACTGCTTCAATGCGGGCATCGTCAGCCGCAGGCAAATGGTTCAGCAAACCAATCTGCTCCCAAAAATCGGGCTGGGTGTGGGTTAAGCGGCGGGGGGATGCTTGCATAGGGGTTAGGGAGCCGATGTAACGCGAAAAACTCAGAAATCACGCGAAAAGCGCGAAAAAACAGCCTTGAAATTGTGGCAGCGGCGCTCTGAGGCGATTTCCAAGATCAAATTGCCTCTCTGTCCGCACATTTTCATCACATGGTGCTACAAAAATAGAAGTAACCGTCGAACGCCAGGGCCAACTTTCAAAGGCTGTTTTTCGCGCTTTTCGCGCCCTTTCAGCGCTTTTCGCGCTACTTCCCCCGTGCCCCTACGCCCTCGGCCCAACAGCACCCGCAATCGCATCCAACACTGGCCTCAGCCTGTCACCTTTCAGCTTCAGCGCGGCAGGGTTCACGACCAGCCGGGAGCTGATGTCCATGATGCGTTCGACCTCGACCAAGTGGTTGGCTTTGAGGGTGCTGCCGGTGCTGACCAGATCGACGATCGCATCGGCCAAGCCAGTGAGCGGCGCAAGCTCCATGCTGCCGTAAAGCTTGATGAGATCGACGTGAACGCCCTTGGTGGCGAAAAAATCTCTCGCAAGACCGGTGTACTTGGTGGCCACGCTCAAGCGCGCGCCTTGGCGCACGGCCTTGGCGTAGTCAAAGCCTTCGCGCACGGCCACGCTCACGCGGCATTTGGCGATTTTCAGATCCAGAGGCACATACAGGCCTGCTGCGTCTTGCCAGTGGTGGTCGTGTTCGATGAGCGTATCAAGACCCACCACGCCCAAATCTGCGCCGCCATACTGCACATAGGTGGGGACATCCGATGCGCGCACCAGCACCACGCGCACGTCTGGCTGATCGGTGGGCAAGATCAGCTTGCGGGTTTTGTCCGCATCTTCTGTGACTTCGATGCCCGCTGCGCGCAAGAGCGGCAGGGTTTCATCGAAGATGCGGCCTTTTGAAAGGGCGAAAGTGATCATGCGCCAGCTTCTTCAGGGGTGAAACGACTCATTGCGCCTCCTCGGGCGTGAAACGACTCATTGCGCCTCCTCGGGCGCAAGGGTTTTCATCGACAGCGCATGCACTTCATCGGTGTGCATCCGCTGGCCGAGCGTTTTGTACACAAGCTGATGCCGCTGGATCAAGCGCTTGCCGCTGAAGGCGGGGCTCACGATGGTGGCAGCCCAGTGGCGGCCATCGCCGCTCACTTCACAGCGCGTGCAGTCCAGGCCTGCGGTGATGATCTGTTCGAGTTCTTCTGCGGTCATGGGTTAGGGGGCGCTGGGTTCAGTTGCGGATTTTGTAGCCGGTGCGCAGCAAGTGCAGGGCGATGCCGGCCACGATCACGAAGGCGGTGCCCACCACCGCCAAGCTGAGCCAGGGGCTCACATCGCTTTTGCCAAAAAAGCCGTAGCGAAACCCATCGATCATGTAGAAAAACGGGTTGAAGTGGCTCACGGTTTGCCAAAATTTGGGCAGGGAGTGAATCGAATAAAACACGCCGCTCAAAAACGTCATCGGCATGATGACAAAGCTCTGGAAAGCCGCCATCTGGTCAAACTTGTCAGACCACAAGCCGGCGATCACGCCCAGGCAGCCCAAAATTGCCGCACCCAGCACGGCAAACAACAAGATCCACAGCGGAGCCACAAACTGCATCGGCGCAAACCAAGCCGTGACGGCAAACACGCCTGCGCCAACCGCCAGCCCGCGCAACACGCTAGAGCCCACATACGCAAAAAACCAGCTCCAGTGGCCGAGCGGCGTGAGCAGCAAAAACACCAAGTTGCCCATGATCTTGCTTTGCACCAGGCTGGATGCGCTGTTGGCAAAACTGTTTTGCAGCACGCTCATCATCACGAGGCCTGGCACCAAAAACGCGGTGTAAGACACGTTGTCAAACACCTTCACGTGGTCTTCCAACACGTGGCCAAAAATCATCATGTAGAGCACCGCAGTCAACACTGGCGCGGCGATGGTTTGAAAGGCCACTTTCCAAAAACGCAGCGTTTCCTTGTAAAGCAGCATGGGCCAGCCGCTGCCTTCGGGTTTGAGCGCTTCAAGCGCAGGTGCTGATTGCGCGTTCATGCGGTCGCCTCTTGCTTTTTCATCACGTCTAAGAACACGTCTTCCAAATCGGCCTTGCGGATTTCAATGTCGTGCATGTCCACGCCCGCCTCGCGCATCGCGGCCAGGTGCTGCTCCACATCCAGGGCCGTGGGTGCGTTCAATTGCACAATTCGGCCTGTAATCCGCGCTCTGTCCAGGTATTCATTGGGTATAGTGCTATCGGTTTTGAAGCGAAGCACGTTCTTTGCCGCACCGCTCAGCAGCTCACTCGTGCGGGCCAGGGCCACCACTTCGCCGTTTTTCAGCATGGCGATGCGGCCGCACAGGGCTTCTGCTTCTTCCAAATAGTGGGTGGTGAGCAGCACCGTGTGGCCGAGTTTGTTGAGCTTGGCAATGAATTGCCAGAGCGTTTGCCGCAGCTCCACATCCACGCCGGCAGTGGGTTCATCGAGCACGATCACGCGCGGCTTGTGAACGAGCGCCTGCGCCACCAACACGCGGCGCTTCATGCCGCCTGAGAGCTGGCGCATGTTCGAGTTCGCTTTGTCGGCCAAGCCCAGGCTTTCCAGCAGCTCGTCGATCCATGCGCCGTTGCTGCGGATGCCAAAGTAGCCCGACTGCACCCGCAGGATTTCACGCACAGAAAAGAAGGGGTCAAACACCAGCTCTTGCGGCACCACGCCGATGGCGCGGCGCGCATCGGCAAATTGCGTGACGACATCGTGCCCATGCACACGCACGCTGCCGCCCGTGGCGCGCGTGAGCCCGGCAAGGATGCTGATGAGTGTGGTTTTGCCCGCGCCATTGGGGCCGAGCAGGCCGAAGAATTCGCCTGGCTGGATGTCAAAGCTCACCGATTTGAGGGCCTTGAATTCGCCCTTGGCGGTGTTGTAGGTCTTGGAGACGCTGGAAAAAGAAAGCGCCGCAGGCGCGCTGCCTGCGGCGTTGTTGTCGATGTTCATATTTCGCCCGATTTTACGGGGCAGGGCGTAGGCTTGGCTGGCGGCCTGGGCTCAGCTCAGCTTGGTGCAGCTTGCAGCAACTCGCTCACGCCGTACACCCTGGCCAAGCGTGCCAGCCCATCAGGCCAGTGACTTACGGTGAGCTTCACACCTCGCGCAAGCGCCTCGCGCCGCGCGTCCAGCAACACCGCGAGCGCAGAGCTGTCGAACTGCTTCACGCCACTGGCATCCACCACCGTCTGCCCACCGTTTGAAATGCCGGTTTTCAACAGCTCCTGCACAGCGGCGGCGCCGCCGTGCTTAAGCTGAGCGGGCAAAACGATGGTGGTCATGGCGCGAGAAAGGCTTGGTGGTCGTTGGGGAGCCGCTGCTTACTTTTTGGCCGCTGCAGCTTTGTTGAGTTCCACCAAGCGGGCAATCAGCCCGTCGATGCCGCCTTTGTTCACCTCGGCGGCAAACTGGGTTTGGTAGGTTTGCACGATCCAGATGCCCAGCACGTTGAAGTCGTAGATCTTCCAGCCTTTGTCGGTTTTCTCCATGCGGTAATCCAGCTGCAACGGGTCGCCCCGGCCGCGTACTTCGGTGCGCACGAGCACTTCACTTTCGGCTGGGCCGCGCAGAGGCCGCACTACCACGGTTTGGTCTTTCACCTGGGCCAGGGCGCCAGAGTAGGTGCGCACAAGCAGAATCTTGAACTCCTCTTGCAGCTTGCTGCGCTGAGCTGGCGTGGCATCGCGCCAGCCACGGCCCACGGCACCAGCCGTCATCCGCTGAAAGTTCACGTGGGGCATCACTTTGGCGTCCACCAGCGCGATCACCTTGTTGAGGTCGCCAGCCTGGATGGCCTTGTCGCTCTTCACGATGTCCAGCGCTTCGTTGGAAAAGCGGCCGATCAGGGCATCGGGGGCTTCGGTAACGGCTGCGCTTGTTTCGGCGGTAGGCGCGGCTGCACTCTGCGCGTGGGCCACAGAGCCAGCGCTGACAACCAAGCCCAGGCTCAAGCCGAACCCGGCGGCGAAAAGGGCATTGATGGCGGATTTGCGGTTCATTCGAATCTTTCCAAAAAGGCTAACTGCCTGTCAACATAACGCGGCGATGCCGTTGCGAGTGCACAAGGGCCGCGTGGGTTCCATCACGGTTTGGTGGGCTTTTCAGGCGCACCAGGTGTTGGCTTGTCCTCGTCCCTGCCTGAGTCTTTGCGATCTGGGCTTTCTTCAGGCGGGTTGCCATCCCACACCTCGTTGTTGCGCAATTGGAGATAAGCATCGCGTGTGAAGCTGTAGCGATCCAGCGCGGCGGCGTCCAACGCAGCGCTCACCCGCAGCAAATTGGATCGCTTGTCGACGAGCTGCAAGCTGTACAAGCCAAAACGCACTTGCTTGTCAGCCACTTCGCGAATCAATTCAGCTTGACTCTCAATGGGAAAAACCATCGCATCCCGCAAAGTCGTTGGCCCGTACAATGGCAGTATCACATACGGGCCAGATCGCACGCCCCAGCGCGCGAGTGTTTGGCCCAGGTCTTTTTTCTGCCGTTCAATGCCGAGATCACCGGCAATGTCAAAAATTCCCCAAAATCCGAAAACGCTGTTCACCCCAAACCGCAACAAATTGTCAAAACCAGCAGCAGGCTGCAATTGCAAAAAGGCATTGCCTGCTGACCATAAATCTCGGTAATTACCGAAAAAATTACCCACGCCAGTGCGCACAATCACAGGTACTGAATCTCGGTAGGCCAGTGCGACAGGCTTTAAAAAAGCTTCATCGATTTTGTCGTTGAAGGCAAACACCTTTCGGTTGTACTCTTCAAACGGATCGACCAGGCTGAGAATCGGCAGAGCGCGCAGTGGGTTTTCTTTCTCGGGGGCAGGGCTTTGGTGGCTGCTCAGGTTGCCGGGCGTGGCGCAACCACCCAGGAAGGCCAAAACGAGCAGCACGCAGCCGATCAGGAGCTTTCGCAGCCCTAAAATCGAGACATATCCCTCAACTGTCCTGGTATTTACATCACTCATTGCTATGTTTTTTGATGTGCTTTAAACTCGCTGCTGGGTGTGATGCCATGCTGAGAAAGAGCGTCTGAGCCTTACCTTTTGTTGTCTTGCCTTGCCTTGCACACACCGATCTGCTCAAGCGCAGCCTGATTCCGATTGCCTACTTCTTCGAACCATCGCTCGGTGCGTCTGCCGCCTTGCTGTAGAGAAATTGGCTGATCAAATTCTCAAGCACCACTGCGGATTGCGTGGATTTGATCACGTCGCCCGTTGCCAGGTTCTTATCATCTGATCCCGCTTCAATGCCAATGTATTGTTCACCCAACAAGCCGCTTGTGAGGATTTTGAGTGAGCTGTCTTTGGGGAATTTGTATTGCTCTTCCATCGCCAAGCCCACGCGGGCTTGAAAACTTTTGTCGTCGAATGTGATGCTGCTCACGCGGCCCACCACCACGCCAGCGCTTTTCACGGCAGCGCGAGGTTTCAGTCCACCGATGTTGTCGAATTTGGCTTGCACTGCGTAAGTTTTGTCAAAACTCAAGCTCAGTAAATTGGCCGATTGCAGGGCCAAAAATAAAAGAGCCGCCGCGCCAATCAGCACGAATAAGCCCACCCAGAAATCATTTTTGGCGCGTTGCATAGATTGCGCTCCTAGATAGAAAACATGAGTGCAGTGAGCACAAAATCAAGGCCAAGCACGGCGAGCGATGCCATCACCACGGTGCGGGTGGTGGCGCGTGCCACGCCCTCCGGCGTGGGCTCGGCGCAGTAGCCTTGCAGCAGCGCGATGAAGCTCACCGTGATGCCAAACACAAAACTTTTGATCACACCGTTGCCCACATCGCGAAACACATCCACGCCGCCTTGCATCTGGCTCCAAAACGCGCCCGAATCCACGCCGATCATCACCACGCCCACCACGTAGCCGCCGATGATGCCCACCGCGCTGAACACCGCCGCCAAGATCGGCATGGCGATGAAGCCCGCCCAAAAACGCGGGGCCAGCACGCGCTGCACCGGGTCAATGGCAGTGATTTCCATGTAGGTGAGCACTTCGTCGCGCTTCATCA
>JAAFHN010000205.1 GCA_013298415.1 Comamonadaceae bacterium | reverse complement strand
TGTAGAGCGGCATGCCCGGTGCAAAGCGGTGTTCAAACACGATCTCAAAACCCAAAAAGTCGATGTAGAACGCCCGCGCCAACGGCTCGCTCAAGCTGCGCAGGATGGGGGTGGTTTGCAAAAACTTGATCATCATTGCTCCGGGCGAACGCCATCCACATACCGCCAAGCCCCGCCTTCTCGAACGAAGCGGCTGACTTCGTGGAGTTGGCCTGCTTTGCCGTTGGATTTGTAGCGGGCGATGAATTCCACCACGCCAGCGTCAGCACTTGATTCTGCGTGCAGCACTTCTAGGCCGATCCATTTCATGCCGATGTCGCCTTCCATCTCGCCAGGCGAGGTGCTGCCGTGCCAGGTGCGCAGCAGGTAGGGGCTGAGGCGCAAGGCATAGGCGCTGTAGCGGCTGCGCATGAGGGCTTCGGGTGTTTCAGCCACACCGCCTGCATGCAAAGGGCCGCAGCAGTCGCCATAAGCCCGGCCCGAGATGCAGGGGCAGTCCACAGAGGCCTTCAAAAGCAGTTTCACACCTCAATTTTATGTGTTTTGACCCTTCTGTCCCCGTTTTATCAATGTGTAATGCTACATATTCAGTAGCAATCTCATGCCCCGTAACTAAAGGCCTTGGTCTTGCCTGAGAACACGCGGTAGACGATGGCAGCGCAAACGCCATCTGCTGGGCGAGCGCGGGGTTCATGGCGAGGTTCAGGCCGACACGATGAGCGAAGCCTCGCGCCAATCAGCTGCCGCCGTCACTTGAAACCGCCGAGCGTCGCCCGCCGCAGCACGAACCGCAGAAAAAAGGCGTGAGGCCCGCCAATCCCGCCGGGTGCGGATGTCAAAGTTGAGCGTGCAAACGCTTCAAGTGCCCGCAAATCGAGGGCAAGTCCTCGCGCACGGTCGCCCACACGATCTTCAGATCAACTGCGAAGTAGGCATGCGTGAGCCGATTTCGCATGGCGACGATCACCGCCCAGGGTACCTCTGGGTGGGCATCGGTAAACGCCGCATCGGCTTTTTTCACATTGTTCGCGGCTTCGCCCAACACCTCCAAGTTGCGCAAAATGGCATCGTGGAGCTGGTCGCTCGCCATGAACTCTCCTCGCTCGAATCCAGCGTGTAGCGCTCAATCCGCTCAAGGGCTTGGAGCATGTGGCCCAGGTAGTCCTTAACGCGATCCGCAGTCAGTATCAGACGGGCAATGCCTGTGCCAAAACACTGGCGCGAAACTTCTCAGGCAGACCCATGGGCGTGAGCACATCAACCGAGACGCCGAGCAGACGCTCCAGCTCCAATTGGATGCGAGAAATGTCCATCAGACTTGTTTGGGCGCAAGGCTCGACCAACAGATCCAGGTCGCTTGCTTCGGCATCGCGGCCTGCGGCCACCGAGCCGAAAACACGCGGATTGCTTGCACGATGCGCCGACACAATGCGCCGAACTGCATCGCGGTGGGCTTCAAGTGCTTCTGAGGGTTTCATGGCGTGGCGGAAAAGAGCTTCATTTCAGTTTAGCGCAGTGGTCCTGGGATGCGTGCGGCTTGGGCTAAACGTCCGGGTGAACGCCATCCACGTAGAGCCAAGCTCCGGCTTCGCGCACGAAGCGGCTCACTTCGTGAAGCTGGCCTGCTTTGCCATTGGATTTGTAGCGGGCGATGAATTCCAACACACCGGCATCGGCAGTGGCCTCAGCATGCAGCACTTCCAGCCCCATCCATTTCATGCCGATGTCGCCTTCCATCTCGCCGGGCGAGGTGCTGCCGTGCCAGGTGCGAAGCAAGTAGGGGATGAGCCGCAAGGCGTAGGCGCTGTAGCGGCTGCGCATGAGCGCCTCGGGCGTGTCTGCTACGCCACCTGCGTGCAGCGGGCCGCAACAATCGCCATAGGCCAAGCCCGAGGTGCAGGGGCAGTCGGCTGAAGGCTTCAAAAGCAGTTTCACGCTGCAATTTTAGGTGTTTTAGCCCCTCTGTCCTGGTGTTTTCAATGCGCAGTGCTATTTATTTTGTAGCGTTTTCACAGGCCGTAGCTCAAGGCCCGCGTCTTGCCTGAGAACACGCGGTAGACGATGGCGGTGTAGACCGCGATCATGGGTACGACGATGGCAGCGCCGATGCCGATGATGCGCAGGGTCTCGGGCGAGGCGGCGGCATCCCAGGCGGTGATGCGGTCCATCACGATGTAGGGGAAGAGGCTGTAGGCCAAGCCGTAGGCCGCAAGCACGAAGACACCCACGGTGGCGGCAAAGGGCACCCAATCCCCATAGCCATTGCCTTGGGCCAAGCGCGTGGGCAAGCGCGCCAAGCTGCGGTAGGCAATGAAGATCAGCAACGCGGTGGTGAGCGGCAGCGGGGCCAAGAGCAGCGCGTTCGGCAGGCTGAACCACTTGTCGAAGATCCTCTCGCTCATCCAAGGCGTGGCAACCGAGATGGCCAACACGCCGAGTGCGGTGAGCAGCAGCGCAGATTTCGCCCAAGCCACCGCCTGCAATTGCAGCGCGCCCTCAGTTTTGTAAACAAGCCAAGTCGCGCCTAAAAGCGCATAGCCCGCCGCCAAACACAGCGCAATCAACGCGGAAAACGCAGCGGCCTCCCAGCCTGTGGCAAAGCCGAGCACGAGCGCGCCGAGCATCCAGCCTTGCGAAAGCGATGCGACCAGGCTGCCGCCGTAAAAAGCCATGTCCCACGCCTTGCGATGCTCCAACGCTGCCTTGGCGCGGAATTCAAAAGCCACGCCGCGCAACATGAGCGCAAGCAGCATCAAGGCCACCGGCCCGTAGAGCGCGCCAAGCACCACGCCGTGCGCCAGCGGAAAACAGGTGAGCAAGATGCCCACGCCGAGCACGAGCCAGGTCTCGTTCGCATCCCAAAAAGGGCCGATGGAGGCGATCATCAAGCCGCGCTGCTCGGGCGCGGCGCGTCTGAGCCAGATCCCCACGCCGAGGTCGTAGCCATCCAGCACCACGTAGGCGAGCATGGCAATGCCCATCACCGCCATGAAGATCGCGGGCAGCCAATCGTTGAGGCTGTGGAGTGTGGCCAGTTCGTTCATGCGATGCCCCTGAGAGATGCCACAGGCGCCGAGGCTGGCGCTGTTGCAGGCTCGTTTTTCGCGCCTGGCACCGCCTTGCGCGCCAGCAAAAAAATCACCGAAACATAGGCCACCAGCAAGAAGAGGTAGATCAGCACATAGGCCGTGAGCGTGCTCGCCAAAAGCGGCGTGGCCACCGTTGCGGCTGCCTGCCGCGTGGTGAGCACGCCCGTGACGAGCCAAGGCTGGCGGCCAATCTCTGTGACATACCAGCCCGCCAGCGTGGCCACCCAGCCTGAAAAGCTCATCAGCACCAGCGCCCGCAACACGATGGGCTTCAATTCGCGCCCTTTGCGCAGCTGCCATGCGCCCAGCCAAGCGAGCGCCAGCATCAAAAGCCCCACGCCCACCATCACGCGAAACGCCCAAAACACCGGGGCCACGGGCGGGTGCTGGCCTTTGAAGTCGTTCAAGCCCTTCACTTCGCCATCCAAATCGTGTGTGAGGTATAGGCTGGCCAGCTTGGGGATGCTGACTTCGTAGCGATTGCTGCGCGTGGCCTCGTCTGGCATGCCAAACAGCACGGCGGGCGCGCCTTTTTGGGTTTCCCAAATGCCTTCCATCGCGGCCAGTTTGGCGGGCTGGTGCTTCATGGTGCTCAAGCCATGCAGATCACCCAGGCCCATTTGCAGCGGCACACAAATCGCAGCCATCCACACCCCCGTGCGCAGCACCGAGCGCACCTCGGCGCTGCGGTCCCCGCGCAGCCAGCGGTAGGCGCTGATGCCAGCCAGCAAAAACGACACGGTGACAAAGCAGGCCATCATCATGTGGGCGAGCTTGTAGGGCATGGAGGGGTTGAAGATCACCGCCCACCAATCCGTCACATGCGCCACCATTTGGCCTGCGTTGGCGCCTGACACACTGGGCCGCATCTCAAAGCCTGCGGGCGTTTGCATCCACGAGTTGAGCACCAAAATCCAAAAAGCTGAGAGGCTGGTGCCAAACGCCACCAAGACGGTTGCAACCGTGTGCCAGCGGTGCCCCACCCGCTGCAAACCAAAGAGCATGATGCCTAAAAAGCTCGCTTCTAAGAAAAAGGCTGTGAGCACTTCATACGCGAGCAAAGGCCCCGCCACATTGCCCACCGTGTTCATGAAGCCCGGCCAGTTGGTGCCGAACTGAAAGCTCATGGTGATGCCGCTCACCACGCCAAGCGCAAAGGTGAGCGCAAACACCTTCACCCAAAAAAAGTAAGCATCCATCCAGTGCGGCGATCCCGTGCGCGCAAAACGCCACTTGAAAAACACCAGCACCCAAGCCAGCGCAATGGTGATCGTGGGAAAGAGGATGTGAAAGCTGATGTTGGCCGCGAATTGGATGCGGTGCAGCAAGAGGGGGTCGAAGGTTTCAGACATGTGGGCTTCCTTTCGCGTTGCGGGGTGCGCGGCCCGTTCGGGCTGAGGTATCGAAGCCCCTGCAGGCCCTTCGATACCTCAGGGCGAACGGCCGCTTAGGCGCCTTCCGAGGGCTTGGCAGCCGATGAAAAACTGAATTTCTCTTTGAGTTCCAAGAGCTTTTGCGCGGCTGAGCCCAGCTTCATGAGCTGGCGCAGGGTGTGCTCGTCTAGGCGCTGAATGTCGGTGAACCACGTCGTGACCAGCTCGATCAGCTCGTGCATTTGCCGCATGCGGGCTTGGGCGTGCGCGTCTTCAGGGCAGGTGGGCGTGACCAGAATCGCATCGCGCAGCATCGAAAGCGTCGGGTCCACCTCGCGTTTGCGGCGCTCATCGGCGAGCGTGCGAAAGATCAGCCACACATCATCAGGCGCGCTGAAGTACTCGCGGCGATCACTCGGCAGGTGCTGGAGCTTGGTGAGCCGCCAAGAATCCAGCTCTTTCAAGCCCATGCTCACGTTGGAGCGCGAAAAATCCAGCGCTTCGGCAATTTCATCGGCGTTCAGCGGCCGCTGGCTCACAAACAGCAAGGCATAAATCTGCCCCACCGTGCGGTTGATACCCCAGCGGCTGCCCATCTCACCAAAATGCAACACAAAGCTTTGGGCCAGGGGAGTGAGTTTCATGATCGTCCTGCAATTTCAAGAATTACTGAAATTATAGGAAATCCATTCAAACCATGCAAGCCAGACGCTTCAGGTCGACGCGATTAACTCCTACTTGTATAGCATTAAGTGTTGTAAATTCATGGACAGAGGCCTGATTTCAATCAAAATCAGCGCCATCATGTCGCAGCGAACTTCGCCAAGCCCTCAAGCCAGGCTCGCCAGCACATCCGCAGGCTCTGCGCGATTGCGGTAGTCGGCATCGATGTGGGCGAAGCGGATGATGCTCGCCGAGTCAATCACGTAGGTGGCTGGCAGGGGCAGCGCCCAGCGGCCATTGCCATTGGTTTTGGGCAAGTCGTGGCCCACGCCTGAGTACAGGTCGATCAGCTCTTGGGGCATGTCGAAGCCAATGCCAAAGCGTTCGGCAGCCAGGAAGCTGGAGTCGCTCAGCACCTCAAAGGCCAGCTCATTTTTTTCCTGCGTGCTCAGCGAGTTGTCGGGCGTTTGCGGGGAAATGGC
>JAAFHN010000187.1 GCA_013298415.1 Comamonadaceae bacterium | reverse complement strand
AGGCTGCCCACATTCGGCAAGTCCTGCACAAAAAGCGTCGGCTCTTCCTGCCCATCCAAAAAGCCCAGCTCAAGCACCGGCAGCTCATTGGGATCAGCCACAGCCACCCAGTCGTTCGCATCCGTCCAGTACTCAATCGGCAGCACCTGCGGATTGATCGTCTGCACAAATGTTTTGTCCAGGTTTTGGCCGCGCACAAAGAGGTTGTAGGCCGCCTCTTGCAAGTCCACGGGCACCAACACAATCGCTGGCCCCGCGTTCAGGCGCTTGCCGCTGCCTGCCCGCACCTGCTTGACCATCGCCAAGCGGTGGGCCGCAAATTCAGCAGCGCTCAGGGCTGCCGTGAAGAGGTTGCCGTGCGAGGCGTGGTACATCGCCACGCCGTCGTAAACAACCGGGTTCGTGCGGAAGAAGTCAAACACAAACTCATGCAGCGTCTGCTTGGCCGCGCGCGCCATCTCCACTGGGATCCGGCGAATCGCCTGCACATCGTCGTTGCGCATCGCCTCAAACGTGATCGTCTCGATGCCGCCGCGCTTTTGCGCTGCATAGGTGGCCTTCTCGTCGGAGGGCGAGGTCAGCGCCGCATACGCAGCGCCCTCGCCCACGATGGGCAAATTGCCATAGCCACCGATGCGCACCCGCTCCTGAGTGCGAAAGTCGTTCAGCGAAGCCGTCACCGTCACGAGCTTGTACACATCCAGCTTCGTGTTGCCCACATACACCGCCTGCATGCGCCGCGTGAGCGCACTGCCGAGTGCGTTGGCAAAAGTGCCGCTGCCCACCGCTTCGCGCAGTCGGCCCTGATCGCAGTCCTCCAATTCACCCGTGAGCCTGCGGTCGCCGGTGATCTCGATGTAGCACTCTTTGAAGCTGCGCACCGAACGGTGATTTTTGTGGGCCGGATCAAAAAACGCATCAAACATGTCCTGCACCGAAGCGCGGCGGTCGCCCACCTGGATGCTGCCCTCGCCAAAGTAAGGCACCCGTGCCGCCCCCGCCTCGCGCAGCGGCATCACCTCGCCCAAATACTTGGCCTCATCGGCAATCAGCTTGTCCACCGCCGCCTCAGTCAGGCGATCAGCGCCTTGCACCTCGTGCAAAGCCAGCTTGATCCGCTCCTTGGAAGGCCCGGGCAGCTTGCTCGCATCCACGCGAGCCAGCGCCGCACCCCGCGCCGTGAACACACGCAACTGCGCTTGAGTCACCGGCGCGTCGTCTGCGGCCTCCCGGAGCGCCGTGCCGCTGGCGGCAGCCACATCGCCGCACACAGCCTCGTGCAGGCGCACAAGATCGTCATCGCTGATCGTGGCCACATCCACTTGGGCCGCGGCAGCAGGATTCTTGGCTTTGATCTGATCAAAGAGCTTTTGGCGAGCCTTCATGTCGCTTCCTTCACGAAAAGAATGAGTTACACAGTTGTCAGCGGCATCCGTGCCGCCCGAGGCATCCGCCTCGGCCAGCCTGTCCAGGCTGCCGCCAGCGCCTGGTTCCACAATCAAGTCCACACTGAGCACGCGCTTGAAGGCCAGCGCCTCGCGCACCCGCTGGGGTTTGCCCGCCACGGCCAGCGTGGTGTTTTTGGTATGGGCTCGCGCATCAATCGAAAGGCCCATCAAATGCCCCTGGCCGTTTTTGAGCGCCTCGCGCACCTTCACCACCGTCGGGTCAGCGGCACTGATCGGCCGAAACGTGCCCACCAGCGCGCCTTCATCGGGTGTTGCACCCTCCACAAAGCGCACCCCGGTCACATCGCCCAGCAAATTGCTCACCGCCTTGCCCGCGCCCTTCAAGTGCTCGGCGTCGCTCTTCACGAACACCCTCACCCCTTCAAAGAGCTGCGCATCGCGCTTGAGCACGCCAGGGCTGTAGTAGTTGCCATTCAAGCTCACCCCGGCGCGAATGAGCGTCACCTCAATCGCGCCGTTGGTCGCTTCGCGAAACGCCTGGTCGGCAAACGCCTGGTCGCCAGCAGTGGCGTCCGTTGCCTCACGGGTCGCGGCAGCCTCTCCTGCCCCCACAGCAGGCGCATTCGCCAGAGGCTTCAGCGGCACAAAGTTCACCACCACAGCCACCGCCTCCCCCAGCACCACGCGCTCCACGCCGTCAGCGTTCGCCACAATGCTGTAGGGGTAGCTCCAAAGCCTGCCTTGCAGCTCGGCCACCACGTGCGTCGCAAAAATGCCCGCCAGGCTCGGCCAGCGCTTGGCATCCGGTGCCAAGCCTTCATTCACCCGCGCCTGCACCGCATCGCGCACCATGTCGATGATCTGGCGATAGTCGCGCTCCAAAGCCGCCTCGCGCAGCGGCTGCACCGCGCCCTGGGCGTTCGTGTTCAGCGTCGCCCGATCAGTCAGGCCGCCCATGCTGGCCAGCCCCATCACAAGAGCCGCCACAATGCCCTGCGTCATGCGCGTCAAGCCTCAGCGGCCTGCTCAGCCGCCGCGTCGCTCGCCTCGCGGCTGTCAAACTTTTGCCCGTCGCGCGTCACCACAACCACGTAGCTGCCGTAGTCCTTGTGCGCCACCACCTCAGAAGCCTTGATTGGCACGCGCTGGGTTCTGATTTCCTCGCGGGCGGGCTGGCCATCTTTGGCCGCCAGCTTGGTCGTGCTCACCACCGTGCGCTTCACCAGCTTCGCGCAGGCTTCCGCCCCGCGCCCTTCGGCTTGGGCCGCCGCAGCAGACTTGTTTTCAGGCTTGTCCATCAGTTCACTCCAGGCAGATGCAGCAAATCGCTGCGAATCAGTGGGAGTGACTGTGCCCATCACGGGCCAAAAGATGAACGCTACAGACGTGCAGCACGAGCGGGGCCGCCGTCAGCAAAACAAAAAGGGAGGGAGCTTTGAGCCTCGCCGGATGTGGCGAGCCATGGCAAGCCTCGCTGGCCCCGCGGGCTGCGCCTGGCATCTGCTTAATTTTTAAGCAGTTACGGCGGTTTCAGCCTCAAAACCGCCGCCAAGCCCGAATCTTCACCCACCCCCGCCAATCAAAATCAAATCGTAGGGGGGTACAACCGCTGTAACTCCCGCGATCACACATGGGGTGCGGGGGTAGTAGCCAGTCGCCATCTCAGATCGATCCTGGGCCGTTCTAAGCGGTTTTGGGTTTCAGGGCCGCTTTCGCGGCATCCTCCTCGGCCCAAACCCGCTCGCAAGCGGCTTGAATCGAGATGCCCTCGGCCTCCGCCAAATCCTGGATGCGCTTCACCCATTCGTCCATGCCTGCCAAAGCCGCATCCTGCGAGGCAAATTCGTCTGGCCCGCCAAAGTAGATCATGGCTGGGCTGTGTTCCGTGTTGGGTTTCATGATCGTGTTCGACTGTATCGCAGCCCAAACCGCTCAGCATACAAGCGCATCAGCTGGTGCGAGTACTCCCAATTCCCGTAGGCAAGAGCCAGCAGCCGCTGGCCCTGCAGCTCCTGCACCTTGCGCAGCGCAGCAGCCTCCAGCGCCGAGCGCACCGCCAGCATCTGCAGCCTGCTCGGCCATCCCGCTTCGCCAGCCTGCATCGAATACCTGAAGTCCGGCGTCACCGCCCGCAGCTCAAAGAGCCCGTAGTGAGCCGCGTTCAGCAAGTCTGCTTCAGAAAGCGACCTCCCACCCGGATGGTTGTGCGTAAACGTCGCGCCCTTCGCCGCCAAATCCGCAGGAAAGCCCACGCGATCGGCCTCACCCGAAGCCTCCGCAATCAGCCCACCCTTCGCATCAAAAAACGCCCCATGCTCCAGCCGCTCGCGCCGCACCTGCTCCTCAAACGCCACCGCAGCGCGCCGAGCAGGCGTGCCCACATCCGGCAGCTCGCGCGGGCTGCTGGGGTCATACAAGCTCGCCAGGCTGCCCGATCCCTCGGGCTGCGCAAAAGCCTTCGGCCCGCGCCTGTCCCCAGGCTTAAAAAGGTGCATCACGCTCACACACCCGCAATTGATCGTCTCACCCGCTGGGGCCTGCGCATCATGCGGATGCAAGAGCTTCACCACACCATGGTCGCTCGGTAGCACATACGGCTCATCCACCTCACGCACCTGCCCATCGGCCCAAGCATGGTTCCAGCGCGCATGCAGCTTTCGGGATTTCATCCAGCGCTTGCCCACCCGATCACTCTTGGCCGCAGCCTGCGTGAGCCGAGCGTGTTGCGCCGTCGCAAACACCCGCGCCTGCTCCGTGCGCACAATCGTCTGCGCCCTGCGCATCGCGCCTTTGGCATTCACCCCCGTGTCCTTGCCCAACGCGGCCGCCACCGCCTTCATCGCCTGAAATGGCGTCTGCACCCCCAGCACCGTCAAGTCCAATTGCCTGCGAATCGCAGCCAGCGCCTCAGCGCCCACATTGCGAATCCGGCTCTCGGCAAACACCGTAAGCGCCTTCAGCACATCCGCATTCAGCGCGCCCAGCTGCGCCTCCAAGTTCAGCCCCGCAGCCGTCAGCGGCTTATCCACCGCATCCTCGCCCAGTTGCCAAAGCCGAGCCTGGCCCACCCGCAAGGCACTCGCCATGCGCTCGGTGCTGCCCTGCAAAATCTCATCGAGTTGCGCCAGCAGCCGCTGCAAAGGCAGCCGCTGCCAATCCTCAGGCTGCTCAGCCAGCAGCGCCAAGATGCGGCTGCGTGCCTCCTCCAGCCGCGCGAGCACCGCAGCCTCGGTGGCCAGCATCTCCCGCGCCCGCTCAGCCATCTTGGCACGCAGCTCACGCTCAAACGCCACGCGATCAAGGGCCACACCGTCCAAGCTCGGCTCCACAGCGGCCAATTCCCCGCGTCAGGCCGCCTGCTGGGGCTCAGCAGGAGTCTGGCCCGACTGGCCCATCTTCGCCAGCTCTGCCTTCAGCTCACCCGGCAGCTCATCCTGCGCCGATGCCGCATCCGTTCGCTTGCGCTGCTCGGCCAGTGCCGTCTTCAGCTCCTTGGCCGCATCAATCTCCTGGCCAAAGCGCCCGGCCACATCGGCAATCATCCGCACCGCAGTCTCCTGCGCCATCAACCCCTTCTCGCTCGCCATGGCCACAGCCACCACCACCTCGCGCAAAGCCGAGGCAAATTTCGTCACGTCTTTCGATGCCAGCTCTGGAAACACCGCCTTCACCTGCCACTCAGGCTTGCTCCAATCCGGCTCGGCCAGCCCCTTGTTGCGCCACAGCACATACCTGCCCAGCTGCTCCAAAAAGAGCTTCAGCTCCGCCTGGCGCGCCGTATACAGCTTAAAAGTCGGCTCGCCCATGTCGGTGCTGGCCGCCCGGTTCACATCGCCGCCGCCGCCAAACCAATGCTCCGGCATCGTCGCTCCGCCAAGAGAGTGGTTGCGCAAGAGCCGCGCCGTCGCCGTCGTGTCACTCGCCGCCAGCTTGGGCTCAATCTGGCTCACCTCCACCGAATCGTTGTGGGCAAACACGCCGGGCCTGCGCACCGGTGGCTTAAAAGCCTTCTTCTGCGCATCCACCGCCGTCTGATCGCCGCCCACCACCTTCAAATCCCACAGCACCGCGCCCGCCGCGTCCGCCCGATCCAGCACCTTCATCAAATAAGTCTCGTAGGCATCCACCCAGTCAAACTGCGCCAAAAGATCACTGCGCCCCCGGCTCACACTCGCAAGCTTGTTCGTCTGCCACAGCAGCACCTCCCCGTCCGCAAAGCCCTCGCGTTGCGCCTGAGCCTCCTCGCTGAAAAGCTGCGCATCCTCGCCCAGCACCACCACCTTGTAGCGGTAGGCCTTGCCCTGCACATCCTTTTGCGTCACCACCCCAATCGCCTGCTCCGGGTTCGTGATGTCCACCACCACCTCGGCAATCCGCGCGGCCGGCAAATACCCCAAGCGCACAAAGCCACTGCCCTCGTGCACGCTCGCGATCAGGCACACCTCGCCATACAGCGCCAAGTCCCGCACCCGCCCTTTGAGCTTCAGCGGCCAATTATTGATCGGATCGTTCCAGTGCGCATCCAGCACCC
>JAAFHN010000176.1:647-6118 GCA_013298415.1 Comamonadaceae bacterium | reverse complement strand
GTAGCCACCGCCCAAATCGCCGCCGAGTTTGGCGAGCGCCAGGTTTGCCAATCCCGCGCCCACCGCCAGACCCAGCGCTGCGCCCACTGCGCCCAGCACGGCGCTCTCGGCCATCACAAGCCGCAGCCGCGCCCGAGCGTCCAGCCCCATCACGCCCAGCAGCGCCCACTGCGGCAGCCGCTTGGCCACGCTCAGCGACACCACGGAGAACACGAGGTACGCGCCCACAAAAAGCGCCACCAAAGCCAGCGCGGTCAAGTTCGCCCGATACGCCCGCGAGCTGCTTTGCGCCCGCTCGGCTCGGTCGCCACTCTGGGCAAATGTGGTGCCGGGCGGCAGCTTGAAGTCCCGCTGCCACTGCTGGGCATTCACGCCTGCTTGCAGCCGCACGTCCACGCGGCTGATGCCGCCTTGCCGCCCCGCAAGTGCTTGCAGCGCACCCACGTCGAGCGCCATCGCCGGGCCGCCGGGCAGGGCAATCACGCCCGCTGCGACGAGCGGCACGGCCTGGTCTGAGATGAACAGCGTGAGCGTCTGGCCGATGGCAAGGCCAGGCTCTTGCGAGCGCAGTTTGGCCCAGAGGGCTTCGTTCACAAAGGCCTGATTCGGCGAAAACCAGGCTTCGGGGTTGAGTGCGATCACTCCTGTTTGTGTAGCATCCGATGCAATAGATACTAGGACAGAGGGTGATATTTGTCCAAAACTGAGCACATCCAGGCCCATCAAGAGGATGCGCACGCGATCCGCCTCGTTTTTGGCGCGGGCTGGCGTGCTGGCGTAGCCGATCATGTCGATCACCGGGCTTGCAACGGCCACAGACTCATCTGCCAGCAATAGATCGAGCATTGCAACCGACATTTGCTCCGCCACGGCCCGCACCTGCACATCCGCCGCGCCATCGAGCACCTTGGCCGCGCGCTCGTATTCGCCCACTGCGCTTTGGTTGATGAGCTGCACCGCCAGCCCGAGCGCCACACCGAGCGCGACCGCCAGCACCGCACTCAAGTAGCGCCATGGGTGCGCCAGCCATTCGGGCAGCGAAAAGCAGCGGAGCAGGGCGAGTAGCGAGGACAGGGCATTCACCACGGCTGCCCCGCCCTTTCCGTTCGGGCGTAGCGCCAAATCTTCTGTTCGGGCTGAGCCCTAGGTTTTCCGTTCGGGCTGAGCCCAAATTTTCCGTTCGGGCTGAGCCTGTCGAAGCCCTGCGCGCGCTGGGGACCCTTCGACAAGCTCAGGGCGAACGGATCGGGAGCGCACTCAGAGTCCAGTCTGGCGACGCGCCGGATTTTCCGTTCGGGCTGAGCTCGTCGAAGCCCTGCTCGCACGTCTGGGCCGCTCGACCGCTTCGACCGCTTCGACAAGCTCAGGACGGGCAAGCTCAGGGCGAACGGGAAATGGGGCCTCATGCCGCAATCATCCGAGCCAACCAAAAGCCCAGCGGCAGAGAAGCCAGCGACCACACCGTGGAAAGCGTCACCAGCCCCGCCACCAAGCCGCCGTCGTAGCCCATGCGGTTGGCCAGCACGTGGCAAGAGCTGGCGGTGGGCACGCTGGCAAACACGATCAGCACGGCCGCCTGCGTGGCCCCCAAGCCAAACGCCAGTGCAAAACCAAAAGCCACGAAGGGCGTGACAGCATGGCGCAACACCAGCACGCTCACGCCCAAGCTGCGCGCCGCCCAAAGCTTGTCAAAGCGCATCGCGGCGCCTGCGGCCAGCAGCCCCAGCACGATGGCGCTTGCGCCGATGCGGTTGGCCGAAGTGGCCAGCCAATCCGGCATGCTGAGCCCCGCCAAATTGCAAATCAGCCCGCCTGCAGTGCTCAAAATCAAAGGGTTACGCGACAACTCCCGCCAAACGCCCTGGCCCGACGCCCGCGCCATGGGCCACACCGCCGCCGCGTTGAACATCGGCACGCAGCAGCCGATGATGAGCGCGAGCGTCAGCAGCCCCTGCGCCCCCGCCATGCGCTCGGCAACTGCAAGCGCAACAAAGGAATTGAAGCGAAACGCCACCTGCGCTGAGGCGGCGTGCTCCCGCAGATCGATCCGCGTTTTCAGCCCCGGCAGCTTGGGCAGCAAGTAAGCCAGCGCAATCATCAGCGCGCCGGTGCAAATCGCAGCCATGCCAAGCTGAGAAGCCGCTCGCAAATCCAGCGGAGAGCGCAAAACGGAAGTGAACAGCAGCACCGGAAACAAGAACCAGTAAACCAGTTGCTCCACCTTTTCCCAAACCGATTGATTCAGCGCCGTGTAGCGGCAAATCAGCGCCCCACAAGCAATCAGCAAAAAGTCGGGGATCAGGAGCTGGGCGGTGTTCACCCTGGTGATCGTATCGGCTGACCGCTGGCTATAAGGTCTGTGCCCCCGGTCTGAAGCTGGGGTGCACATCACTAGTTTTGGGGATGCGTCTATTGCACTGGGGCTGCACACTTGAGCCGTATCAATTGCAGGGCCAGAATATGAACCACTTCTTTTCTCGACAGACTTTTTGCGTGAGGCGCCTTTGGTCGTGGCTTGGAATAGCAATCTTCGGCGCACTCGGGACCGGTTGCGCAACGGTTTCGAAGGACTATGCGTCCGAAGTCGCAGCCGATGCGACCGCCTTCGTCGCTGCATCGGAGCAGTCGACTAAAGCATTGAGCGCTGCGATTACTGAGTTCCGACTATTGGAGCTTTCCGCAAGCCCCGACGCATGTCCCCTAACAGGTCTCTCGCAGCTGCTGACTGGACCAGTTGCTTCTTTTGAGAAGTTCCTGGACCACACCCGTGCGCTTGATTCGGACGCCGATTGCCGACAGTTGCGAGCGGACGTGGTGTCAGAGCGCAGCTCCGCCCAAACCGACTCCCCGCTGAGGTGTCTGTCTGAGAAATCAACTTCATGTGTCGTCAACATTGGTCGCCAACTGGGCAACAGGTCCGCGACATTAACCCTCACTGCGTCGTCTCGCGCAACAATGGGTACAGCGCAGGTGGCGGAACTGCGCGCAGCCTACCAGCAGCTGATCGCTGTCCGATCTCTGCCCATGATTGCGCGCCCCATTGAATATTTGGAGGCTTCGACCTTGATCGCGGTGGAGTACGCAGGTCTTCTCAGCACACTCGCTGCCCCCAACGATGCCCAGTTGGCACCGCAAGTCAAGCGTCTGGTCGAGGGTTGGGGCAAAGCCGCAAATGCGCTCCAAGAGTTGGATCGGCAGGATGCGGCGAAGGCTTTGACGGCTGACCTCCAGAGCTTCAAAGTTAAAAGCGCCCCCATCGTCACTTTCGTCGACCAGCTGGCTAAGCTGGCGAGAGACAACGCAGATGCGGGCAAGATCAAGCAATTGGTTATTGAGAGGCATAGTCAAATGACTACTACCGTCGCGGAATTGCTGCGTTTTGGTGCCATCCACGAGAGCTTTAGCCAGAGCTTCGCAAAGGCGCAGACTGACGAACAGATTGGCCGCTTGGCTCGTGAGCACGCCAAGCAGACCGACCAGAGCAAGCGCTTGGAGCTGCTCAAGCAATGGATGGAGAGCCAACAAAAAGCCAAACAGCTAGGGGGCGAACGTACTTTGCAGGTAGAGGTAAAGGCTAAAGAGCTTGCGGGCAGCTACGCTGATCTGTACCGCTTAATGACCAACCCCAACGAAGCAGACAGGGCTAAGCAGCAAGAAGCTGCGTTTGACAACCTCAAAGCGTTGTTCAGATCGCTGGCTGCAGTGATCAAACTTTAATCAGGAGTTCGTGATGGCCACTTCTCTTTCATTTGCACAACTACTTGGTCAGTTGGCCCGACTTCTAACGGCGATTGATCAACATTTGCCTACTCCAGTCGCGCCTGCTTTCAGCTCGGCGGACGGTGCCGAGTTGAAATCAATGCGGCTCAAGCTTCTTAAGCAAGTTAGCCGACTGATTGCGCTCACGCCGGGCGAGGTCAAAACCCTGCCTCAGGCCGCCGTTACAGCGGCAGCCACTGCGGCAGGCACCGCTGCCGAGCTGTCGGAGCAGGCGGCGTTAGGACACGCCCCTCCTCCCACAGCAGCTACCTGCCACGCTGCGAACCAAGCAGCGCTGACGGCGATCAAATTGGTTAGGTGAGCAACCCGGCTTAAGGACCGAGGCGACGTTCAGGGCGGGAAGCTCCGCGAACGGGTTCAGGCGGACTGGATTTTTTCCGGAAGCGACCGGAGGTTTGCGGATCGCTCTGGCGAAACGCCCTGCCGCGCGTTGGTGCCTACGGCGACGCCTGAAGCCGTTCGAGGGTTTGCCCCAAGCTTTGGCCTACGCACAAGCCCCACGTGTGAAGGTTTTTCTGAATCGCTACGATGCGCCCAGTTTTTGAATATCTGGAGACATCCCCATGATCCGTCGTTTCGCCCTTTCTCTGCCTGCCCTGGCCTGCGCTGTGTTTGCGTCTGCCGCGTTTGGCCAGGCGTATCCCAACAAGCCCGTGAAGCTGCAAGTGCCCTTTGCCCCCGGCGGCACTACGGATATCGTGGCGCGCACGATTGCTGACCCGCTCGGCAAAGCGCTCGGGCAAAGCGTGATCGTTGAAAACAAGGCGGGCGGCGGCGGCGTAGTGGGCGCAAATGAAACGGCGAAGTCTGCGCCAGATGGCTACAACATCGGCATGGCAACCGTGAGCACCACCGCCGCCAACCCCGCGATCAACGCCAAAATCCCCTACAACCCGGCGACCGACTTCACCCCGATCACGAATATCGCAGCCACGCCCAACGTGATTGCCGTCCACCCCAGTTTTCCGGCCAAGGATTACGCAGGCTTCATTGCCGAGCTGAAGAAAAATCCGGGCAAGTACAGCTACGCAAGCTCTGGCACGGGCGGCATCGGCCACCTGCAAATGGAGCTCTTCAAAAGCCTGGCGGGCGTGTTCGTGACGCACATCCCCTATCGCGGCGCGGGCCCAGCGCTGAATGACACCGTGGCTGGCCAAGTGCCCATGATTTTTGACAATCTGCCCTCTGCGCTGCCCTTCATCCAATCGGGCCGCTTGGTGCCGATCGTGGTGGCCGCGCCGAATCGTTTGGCGCAGTTGCCCAATGTGCCCACCTTCAAGGAAGTGAAGCTGGAGCCTGTGAACCGCATGGCCTATTACGGCATCTATGGCCCCAAAGGCTTGCCGCAAGAAGTCGTTGACAAGCTGCACGCGGGTGTGCAGACCGCGCTGCGCGACCCAGCCACCCGCAAACGCATCGAAGACACCGGCTCCATCATCATCGGCAACACCCCCAAACAGTTCGCCGACCAAATGGCAGCGGAACTGCAGGTGTACAAAAACGTGGTGGCTTTGCAAAAGTTGAAGCTGGATTGAGGGCGTAGGCAGCCAACAGCCAGGGACAGCCGGACGCGGAAGACGCGGAAGACGCAGAAGTTTCGCAAAAGACGCAACAAACAGCCTGAATTTTGATTTTTTTTGAATCAAACTGCTGCTTTGTCCATGCATTTGCAGTGTTCGTTGCTACATAAA
>JAAFHN010000176.1:0-637 GCA_013298415.1 Comamonadaceae bacterium | reverse complement strand
CCAACAGCCGGGGGCAGCCGGACGCAAAAGACGCGGAAGTGTCGCAAAAGACGCAAAAAGCAGCCTGATTTTTGATTGCTTTGAATCAAACTGCTGCTCTGTCCATATGTTTGCAGCATTGTTTGCTATATAAAAGATAGTGAACTTCACAGTCAACCCAGCGTCGATTTCGGCTGCGTTTTGCGCGTTTTGCGCTTTCTGCGAAGTTTTCGCCTCTTTTGCATCCTGGCTGTAGGCTGTTTTTGCAGACTGATTCTGACCCCACCATCGACGCATTCTGTGATGCGATTTGGCTGGAGCATGGGCTGGCCAAGCTCACTTTGGAGGCTTATCGGCGCGACTTAAAGCTCTTCTCGGGCTGGATCGAAAAGCCCCTGCTCGATGCCACTGAAGCCGATTTGAGCGGCTACATGGCTGCCCGGCAAGACGGCAAAAACACAAGCGCCGCCCGCCGCTTAACCGTCTTCCGGCGCTTCTATCAATGGGCTGTGCGCGAGCGCATGGTGGCGGCTGACCCCACGCTCAAAATCGCTGCGCCCAAAGCCCTGGCGCGCAATGTGAAAACGCTCTCTGAAGCGCAAGTAGAAGCCCTGCTGGCTGCGCCCGATGTGGCCACGCCGCTGGGTCTGCGCGATCG
>JAAFHN010000415.1 GCA_013298415.1 Comamonadaceae bacterium | reverse complement strand
TGATCCCTACCCCGAGAGCTTCATTGCCGAGGCCACCCGCTTGATTAACGAGCAGAAGGCCACGGTCATCATTGAGCACTTGGCCTATGACCCTGCGGAAGACAAGTTCGACCTCGACATCTTCACGGCTGGCCTGACCAAGCAAGACTTCAGCAAGGCCGGAGACAAGCTGCAACGACACATTTACGACTACGTGCTCACCGACTCCAACATCGAACGCGAGTTCGTGAAGGAACTGGACACCAGCGGCGAGGTCATCGTCTACGCCAAGCTGCCCCGAGGTTTCCTGATCCCTACCCCGGTGGGCGACTACAACCCTGACTGGGCCATCTCTTTCAAGGAAGGCGCGGTCAAGCACGTCTACTTCGTGGCCGAAACCAAGGGCTCCATGTCATCCATGGAACTGCGCGAGATTGAGAAAACCAAGATCCAGTGCGCTCGCAAGTTTTTTGACAACATCAACAAGAAGTTTGCCCCGGAGCAGGTCAAGTACGACGTGGTGGACAGCTTCGGTAAGCTGATGGAGTTGGTGAAGTGATCGAAGATGCAATTCAGCCTTGTTGGCTAGGCCATCTCGGGAACTGTTAGACGCCCTCGTGCCTGCGGTTCAGACGCCCCGGCGGGCGTGAGCGAGTTGCGCGCGCATGCCCGCCAGGGGATGCACGCACCCCTTCACCGGCCGGGATGCCGATGTGGAATCTGATTTTGAGTCAAATCCGATCACTGTGCAGATGAAATAAGCATTCATTGCTATCATTTTTTGATCAAGTCTTTGTATGCTGCGGGGATGTTCAACCCCGGATGCACCCAAGCGAAGAGCGCGTAGCCTTGGAATTCAGGCATGGGGTTCTGGGCTACGGTTTGCTCCAGCGTGAGGCCTTTGGCAACTGCGGCCTGCACGTTTTTTTGCACGGCGGCCAGGTAGTTGATGTGCCAGAGCATCTCGTCTCTCGCGATGGGCACACCGTGGCCGGGCACGATGCGGGCGTCTGCGGGCAAAAAGGCATGAACGCGCTTCAAGGTTTCCAGGGTGGCGACCAAGTGGCCATCCAAAAGCCAGGGCAGCGCGGGTTTGGAGGCAATCACGGGGTTGCCAGACCACATCACTTTCGATTCGGGCTCCCACACCCACAAATCGCCGCCCGTTTGGGCAAAGCCAAAGTCGATCACGTGAACGAGTTTGCCGCCCAAATCCAGCACCACGGTTGACATGGGGGCCACCATCACATCGCCCAAGCGCGCCTGAATCGGCTCGATGCCACGCCCCGCCCCGAAGTTTTTGAGCATGAAGGCTTTGTCATCGGCCAGGTGCTTGTCGATGTAGTTGCGAGCTGCGCTGTGCTGCACAACTTGCGTGCTGGCGGGCAAATACATGTTGCCAAAGGAATGATCGCCATGCGAGCTGGTGTTCACCGCGTAGAGCAGCGGCTTGCCGCCGAGCTGCTGGCCGAGCGCCTGCACCTGGTCGTTCAGGCGCTTGTTGAGCATGGTGTCGATCAAGAGCGCGCCGCGCGTGCCCACGATCAGGCCGCCGCTGGTGGCCGCGGCCCTGCCCTGGGCATTCAGCTCTTTGGCTTTGCTGTCGTAGAAGGCAAACACGCCGTCTGCCAGCTTTTCGCTCTGCATTTGCACGGTATTGCCGTCCCACACGGGGTCTTGGGCGAAAGCGGTCTGCGGGGCAAGCAAACCTGCGCCAGCTGACAAAGCCAAGGCCGATAAAGCCAGCGCCGAAACGGCGCGGCGGATGAGGGGATGCGTCATGCTGAAACTCCAATGAGTGGGAAGGCATGAAGCGTAGGTTGTTCAAATTCGCAAAGCAATTCACAATTCATGCAAATGCAACTTGCAAAAATGAACACTACCAGATTAGAGAATGCTTGACCTGAACGATCTTCGGTGCGTGGCTGCTGTGCATGAGCTTGGCAGCCTCTCCGCTGCCGCCCGCAGCTTGGGCACAAGCCACGCCACGGTGTTTCGCTGCGTGAACGAGCTGGAAGCCGAGCTGGGCGTGCGGCTTTTTGAGCGCAGCAAAGGCCGCTATGTGGCCACCCCGGCAGGCGAAGAGCTGGCCGCCGCAGGCGCTGCGATCAGCCAAACCGCAGCGAAATCGCTTTTGAAGGTGGTGGGCCAGGATCTGCGGCCCAGCGGCACAGTGCGCATCACCACCACCGAGAGCCTGGCGCAGACCGTGTTGAATCCAGCGCTCAAACGCTGCCGCGCCCAGTTTCCCCAGATCAGCTTGCAAGTGCTGATCGACGATCAATTGCTAGATCTCTCCAAACGAGACGCCGACATTGCCCTGCGCCCTACCGCCAAACCGCCGGACTACCTGATTGGCAAACGCATCGCGGCGCTGGCCTTCGCGGTTTACGGCGAAAAGGCCTATCTGCATGCGCATCGTGAGCTTGCACTTGCGCAGCACCAGTGGATTGCGCTGGGCGAGGCCCAAGAGCGGCATCGCACCGTGAAGTGGCTCGCCGCCCTGCTTCAGGCCGAGCACTTGAGCCTGGATCACTTGAGTTTGCGCTGCGACGGCTTCAGCGCCGTGGCCCGCGCTTGCGCCGATGGCCTGGGCCTCGCCGTGTTGCCCTGCTTTTTGGGGGACAGCTTGCCTGAGCTTCAGCGCCTGCCGACGCCAGACCGAGCGCCCAACCCAGCACCTGGCGCGGCCTGGGCTTCAGAGCTGTGGCTGCTCACCCATCCCGATTTGCGCCACACCGCGAGGGTGAAGGCGGTGTTTCAAATCCTGCAAGCTGAGCTGGCATTGCAAGTGCCACTCTTGGAGGGCAACGCCGACTCGCAACGGGCATCCGCGCACGCCGCAGATCCGGTTTGAGCGCCGATTTTTGGGAAAAGTAGCCTTCTGTCCTGGTGAAATCAACACTTGTTGCTACGAATTGTGTAGTGCGCTTGCGCCATTCGGCTGGCAGGCTTCTGCCCTCTTTCTTCGCTTCCCCGTCTGCCGCAGGGTAGGCCCATGCCCGATTCTCGGCCCAGAAGTAGCGTTCAGCGCACCGTACCAAGCGCTCGCCAAAACCATGCGGGCAGCTCAATGCCCAAGCGGGCGATGGCGTGGGCGCGATCTGCGCCCGGCGGGTCGGCGTTCACGTCTTCGCCAAAAGCCATGACTGGCATGCCGAGCTTGGACATCACGAAGAAGTGCCCCGCTTCGTCAAAGGCCAGCAGCTCGGCACCCGGCACGTGCCGCATCACATGCGCGCTGTGAAAGCGGGGAACCAGCACACGGTCTTGGCCGGGTGCGATCACGAGCAAGGGCAAGCGCGTGGCGCTCA
>JAAFHN010000292.1 GCA_013298415.1 Comamonadaceae bacterium | reverse complement strand
AAGTCCCTCCCCGACTCCATCCCCCAGCCCGTCGCCAGCCCCAGCCACCAGCTCGACTGCGGCCGTTGGTTGCTCGCTCGCAAGCACGGGCACCCAACAGCTCACCTACAGCCTCATGAACCCGATGACCGGTGGTACCACTTCGGTCAATGAAAGCGTGGCGTTCAACTACACCTGGAGCTGCCTGACTCGGCGGGCCGTTTCCGGCAACGGCGTGCCCAACCATTCGGGCACTGGCGGCACCTACGCCACGAAAATTTCTTCCCAAACCGTATCGGTCAACATGCCCCTGGAGCCCGCAACCGGCTCGGCGATCACCGCCCTCGACATCCCAGGCTATGCGCTCAACAGCGTCAAATTTGAACCCGGCACTGGCGGCACCTGCCCCAACACGGCCACGTCGGCAGCCAATTGCAACTACAACGGCGGCACAGGGTGGCGCATGGAGGCGCTGCCTGCGAGCGCAAGCCCCTGGCGCTTCGACTTTGGGGTGGACTCCAACAATGCCCATGTGCAGCCGACGGGCGCTTACCATTACCATGGAATGCCAGAGAACTACATCAGCAAGCTCAATGCCTCGCCCACGAGCAGCATGACCTTGGTGGGCTGGGCAATGGACGGGTATCCCATTTATGCGCGCTACGGCTACAACACGGCCACCAATTCCGCATCGGGCGTGAAGGTGATGCGTGGCAGTTGGACAGTTAAAGCCACACCCGGCACGAATCGACCCTCGACAACCAGCTTTGCGATGGGGCACTTCAAGGAAGATTGGCAGTACACCGCTGGCGCGGGCGATCTGGATGAGTGCAACGGTCGCACTGGGGTCACGCCCGAATTCCCCAGTGGCATCTACCACTACTACGTGACCGACACCTACCCGTTCATCGGCCGATGCATCAAAGGTAAGACCTGATGCGCCACCCATCGGCCACCCTGCGATTCTTCCTATTGGGGGGCTGCTTGGGGCTCGCGCTTTGGTCAAGTGCAGCACTTGCTCACCTGATGCCCGAGCAAAAGGGCACGATCAATGTGCAGGGCGATTCGGTCTACGTGGTGCTTTCGGTGCCAGTCTCGGCGCTCACGGGTTTTGACGACAACAAAGACCAGGTGCTCAGCACCGAAGAACTGCAGCGCCACCAAGCCCAGCTGCGCGAACAAATCGACCGAAGGCTACTGATCACCCACAAGGGCCAAACCGGACAAACCATGGTGGTGAATCTCGTGCATTCACCATTGCACGAGCAAACCGTGCAAGCCGACCAATTGATCGTGCTCAAGCACGTCCGATTTGCCGCGCTGCCAAGCGAGCCAGAAATTCACACCGACCTGTTTGGCACCTCAGCCAAGGAGCGCGAGCTCACGCTGCGCGCCACGCGTGGCGGCCCGCCGCCCACAGCACCTTCTGCCAACTCGGCCCCCGCCACGCCGCTCAATCCCACGCAGGCACGACCGGGCGAGGAAGCCGAGGTGGTGGTGCTTTCGGCCCAGCGGCCTTCGCACGCGTTTTTTCAGCCCTGGCCCAGCGTTTTGGGGCGCTACGTGCTCACGGGGGCCGAGCACGTGCTTTTGGGCTGGGATCATTTGCTGTTTTTGCTGACGGTCGTGATCGCCGCGTCCGGCTGGCGGTACTGGCTCTCTGTGATCACCGCTTTCACGCTCGCCCACAGCATCACGCTTGGCTTGGCCCTGTTGAAGCTCCTGAACGTGAACACTGCTTGGGTGGAGCCTGCAATCGCAGCCAGCATCGTGCTGATGGCGCTTGACAACCTCTTTCGCGCGCAGGCACCGATGTGGCAGCGGGTGGGCTTGGTGTTTGCTTGCGGCCTGCTGCACGGACTGGGTTTTGCCGCCTCGATTTCCGCACTTGGCTTGGATGGCCGTTTCAAATGGGCCAGCCTGATCGGGTTCAACCTGGGCATTGAGCTGGGGCAGTTGCTCTTTTTGGCCGGCCTGCTCGCTCTGCTGGCCTTTGCGAGGCGGCTCCTGCCAGGCTGGTCAGCGCCTCGCCAACGCCTGTGGCTGAGCGCGCTGGCCGCATGCGCTGGCGCTGCATGGGTGATTCAGCGCCTGATCTGAGTTGGCCAAGTTACCCTAGAAACCGCAGTTGACCGCTTGTTTCGCCGATAAGTACCTGATTTCATGAAGATTTCTTCGTTCGTCAGAATCACCAATCAGGTGAAAACGCTCCGCACCCGATTGAGCCCGCCCGAGGCCGCCCAGCAGCGTTGCTCGTCCTGGCGCACACGAGTGCGCTGCGTCCTCGCGCCTTGCTGGATCGGCCCCATGCGGGCCCACTCGGGCGCGTTCAACTGCGGTTTTTAGGGTTACTGCATTTTTCATAGCATCAAAGCATGATTTCACCTGGACAGGTGGTCATTTTTCATCAAAATTCGCGATGCGTTCCCGCTCGGAGCGGCTTTTCACCCTGCCGGGCAGCCCCTTCCTACAATCGGCAGGCCATGCACGCAGAAACCGCCGCTTCCGAGCGATCCCGCCTTGAAGAAGACATCGCCCAAGCCGCTGCACCTTGGGTGCTTGAGCATGGGCTGGACTACGCGCAGGCCAAGCGCAAAGCCCGCGCTGCGCTGGGCCTGCCCGATCGCAGCCCATTGCCCAGCAACGCGCAGCTGGAAGACGCGATGCGCGAGCACATCGAGCTTTACTTGGCGGACAGCCAGCCCGCCGAGCTGCTCGCCTTGCGCGAGTTGGCGACTCATTGGATGCAGAAGCTGAGTGAATTTCGCCCACACTTGAGCGGCGCGGTATGGAAGGGCCTGGCCACGCAGCACCAGGGTGTGAGCCTGCAGCTCTTTGCTGACGACCCGAAGATGGTGGACATTTGGCTGCTGAACGCGCACATCGCTTTTGACCTGGCCGAAGATTTGGGCGTGGCTCGCGAGCCTGTGCCGATGCTGGTCGTGCAAGCCCCCTGCCGCGAACTCGGTGGCAGTATCCCGCTCGTGCTTGCCGTTCACGACTACGACGATTTGCGCAAAGCCAAACGAGCCGATGAGCGTGGCCAGCCGCTGCGGGGTGACTTGGCTGCGCTGCGCAAGCTGATGGCCCAGCGCGATACTGCGCAAGAGTTGCCATAAGCCGAACACAATGTCCGAAGCCAACCCGTCCCCTGGGAATTCAAGCTCGCGCTCTTGGAGCAAACGGGCCTTGCTGGCCGCGATGGGGGCTGGCGCGGCTTGTGCGGGCGTCTGGTTTGCCCAACGGCAGGGCAGTGAACCCGGCAGCGCGCCACAGTCTGCCAGCAGCGGCGCCGATGATCCCTGGGTGAAGTTTTGGTCAAGTCAGTTCGCGCTGCTCGACGGCAAGCCTTTGCTCATCAGCCAGTGGCGCGGCAAACCACTGGTGCTTAATTTTTGGGCAACTTGGTGCCCGCCCTGCATCGAAGAATTGCCGATGTTGGATACTTTTTACAAGCAAAAGCGTGCAGATGGCTGGCAAATGCTGGCCATAGCCGCGGACAGCGAATCCAAAGCGCGCGCGTTTTTGGCCAAGCACCCGATCCAAATTCCCGTCACGGTGCTCGGTGGCGACGCGATTGCCCTCAGCAAAGAACTTGGCAACCTGGTGGGCGGTTTGCCGTTCACCGTGGTGCTAAACTCGTCCGCGCAGGTGGCCGTCAAAAAGGCCGGGCAAGTCAAACCCACTGACCTTGAGACCTGGGTCAGCATCCGCTGAGCGCTGCGCTCGGCAAACGCAAAATCGCTCTATTGTTTGCAAAATCGGTCTTTTGCATGCAATTTGCCGCTAAGTATTGCCAATATTGCATGACTGCCTGGGAAACGGTTTGAACGCCTTGGCCTGAGTTAGACTCCGCAGCTCGTCATTCGCAAGGGCAAACCGATGGACCTCAGAAAGCTCAAGACCCTGATCGACCTCGTTTCAGAGTCCAACGTCTCCGAACTCGAAATCACAGAGGCAGAAGGCAAAGTTCGAATCGTCAAAGCCTCCAACGCGCCACTCATCATGCCAGGGCACGCCCAAATGGTTGCGATGCCTGTGCCAAGCCCCGCAGCGGCGGTTTTTGAGCAAAATCCCAGCTCTGTCCATGAATCCACAACGTCTGTTGCTACACCTTCAGTAGCAAGTGCAGAACCCCAAGGCCAGGTCATCAAGTCGCCCATGGTGGGCACTTTCTACCGCGCCTCAAGCCCTGGTGCTGCGCCATTGGCCGAGGCGGGCCAAGACATCAAGATCGGCCAAGCGGTGTGCATCGTGGAAGCCATGAAGATCATGAACGAGATCGAATCCGAGGTGGCCGGCCGGATCACCAAGGTGTTTTGCGAAAACGGC
>JAAFHN010000662.1 GCA_013298415.1 Comamonadaceae bacterium | reverse complement strand
ACGCCGAGAAAGATTGGACAGAGGACGACTTTGTTCAAAAATGAGCCTCGCTCGCTCGCCCTTGAAAATTTCAAGACTGCTTTTTCGCGCTTTTCGCGGCCTTTCCGTGCTTTTCGCGTTACTTCCGCAGATCCCGCTCCCTAACCCCCATGCGTCCCGCTGACAGGCTTTTTCAGGTGGTGCAGCTCATCCGTGGGCGGCGGCTCACTACTGCGGCTTGGCTGGCGGAGCGGCTGGAGGTGAGCGAGCGCACGGTGTACCGCGATGTGGCGGCTTTGCAGCTGCAAGGCGTGCCGATTGAAGGCGAAGCGGGCGTGGGCTATCGGCTGGGGCGGGGTTTTGATTTGCCGCCGCTCATGTTCACCCTGGATGAAGCGAGGGCCTTGGTGGCTGCCGTGCGCATAGCGCAGCAGTGGCTTGACCCTGCGCTTGCCCAAGCGGGAGAGGCCGCGCTCTCGCGGGTGATGAGCGTGCTGCCCAGCGATGTGCGCGAGCGGGCGCGGCAAGTGCAAATCGTGGTGCCGCCGGTGGGCTTGAGTGAGGATGAGGGCGCTGCGCTGCAAGCCCTGCGCGAAGCGGCCCTTGCCCGGCAGAAGGTGCGCATCACCTACCGCGATGCAGCCGAGCAGCGCACGGCGCGCACGCTCAGGCCGCTCGCGGTGTTTTACTGGGGCAAGGTCTGGACGCTGGCCGCCTGGTGCGAAGCGCGGCAAGGCTTTCGCAACTTCCGAATCGACCGCGTGGAAAGCCTAGAAAAACTCGAAGAACACTTCGCCAACGAACCCGGCAAAACCTTGTCCGATCTGCTGCGGATGGAAGATGTGCCGGAGGCTTTGCGGGCATCTGTGCTGTGTTAGGGGATAGGGGATAGGGGATAGGGGACATTTTTGAACGCAGAGTTCGCAAAATGAACGCAGAGGACGCAGAGTCAATCCAAACAGCCAGTTTTGAAGGTCTTCGCTTCAATGCCCATGCATTTATTGATTCTGTTGCTATGAAATCAGAAGAAAAACCTTGCAGACTTGGCTGTCTCTTTTGCGTTCATTTTGCGAACTTTGCGTTCAAGGGCTTGTGGCTGTTGGCTCCCTTGTAACTCAAACCTTGATCGGCCCAAAGGGCACGCTGCTTTGGGCGGCCAAGTAGGCCGTCACGGCCCAAGCCGCCACGTTTTGGGGCAAGGTGGCGGGGTCGATTTGGGCCAAGGTGTCGTTGTCGGTGTGGTGTACATCGAAGTAGTTGGTGCCGTCTTGGCTTAAACCCATCGCGGGCCAGCCACGGGTGCGCATCAACACGCCTGCATCAGGGCCGGGGTTGCCCTTGTTGCCGCTGTCAAAGGCAATGCCGAGCGGCTCCAGCACTTGGGCGATGTTGGCGATGGCGGGCAGGGCGGCTTCGCTCACGCGGCTGGCCACGCGGTAGATTTTTCCGGCGCCGAAGTCGCTTTCGCTCACCAGTTGGTGAGTCTCGTCTTTGTGCAGGGCGGCATAGGTGTTTGCGCCGTCAAAGCCGTTTTCTTCATTGGCAAAGAGCACCACGCGGATCGTGCGGCGGGGCTTTAACTTCGCCTGCAAAATCAGCGCGGCAGCTGCAGCCGTGATGCCCACGCCCGATGCGTCGTCGAGCGCGCCTTGGCCCACGTCCCAGCTGTCCAAGTGAGCGCCGATTTGCACGATCTCGTGGGCCAAATCGGTGCCGGGCACTTCGGCCAGCACGTTGGCCGACATCACCTTTGCACCCGTCTCATTGCGCATGTTCAGCTTCAGCCGCATCGGCGTGCCGCGTGCGTTCAATCGAGCGATCTGGTCGGCATCTGGCACAGACACGGCAATAGCAGGAATCTGGCGCACCTGGGTGTCGTAGCGCATGGCTCCTGTGTGGGCGATGCGGTCGCGGTCTGTGCCAATCGAGCGGATGGCAACTGCTACTGCGCCCCGGCGAGCGGCTTCCACCGCGCCTGCGATGCGGGCGAGCACGGCGCGGCCATAGCCCGAGCCATCGCGGGTGCGCTCGGTTTTTTGG
>JAAFHN010000623.1 GCA_013298415.1 Comamonadaceae bacterium | reverse complement strand
GCTCGCATCCACCGCATCCGCGAAGACGAAAGCATCACGCACCTCGCCACCCACCTCAAACGCTCGCGGCCCGATGCAAGGCCCCAGCCACGCATGCAGGTGATTTGCTACTATTTCAGTAGCGTCAAGTATTGATTTCACCTGGACAGAGTGGCGATAATTCATCAAAATGGCCGCCACGGTGGCTTCGAGCACGCCCTCCGCGGCTCCCAAGCCGCACAGCCCGCGCCAACCCGCATGCGCTGCGGCCACGATCGGTTGATGCAGGCCGGGCGCGTCCAAACAAACCAGAACTGGCAAACAATCGGCCACCGTGACTGCGCAAGCCTTGCCGCGCACCTGGGTGTAGAGGGCATCGGCGTCTTGCGGTGCAGAAGCCGCATCAACAACGCCCACGCCGTGCACTTGGTTCATGAACACGGACTCGGCCTCGATCGCACGGGCCAGCGCCGCGCGGTTGCCAGACACAGCTTCAGGCGAATCGGGCACGTTGCGGCCCAGGTTGAAGGCATCGAAGGGCGCGGCGCTGTGGCCGATGCGCGTGCCGCTTGCAAGCGCGTCTTGCCGCGTCGTCATCACAGCTCGCACGCTGGCTGGCACAGGCCAGTCCGGCACGATCCAATCGGTGGGCAGTGCCGAGGTCCAGATGGGTCGCTCGGCTGCGCCGCTACTCCGCATCCGGGCAGTTTTTCGGCTGCGCGCGATCAAACGCCGGGAGCTTCATGCAAGCTTCAAACGCCGCCATGGTCCGTGGCAAGCCCGAAAAATCACAATCGAAACGCTGGCCGTTGAAGATTTGCGGCACCAAGCAGCAGTCCGCCATCGTGGGCGTGTTGCCAAAACAGTATTGACCTTCTGGCAAGCGCGCGAGCTGGCGCTCAAAGCTCAGCAAGCCTTCGCGCACCCAGTGGCGATACCAGGTGTTTTTCGCGTCTTCGTTCAGCGCCAGAGGTCCCACCAAATACTTAAGCACGCGCAGGTTGTTCAGCGGGTGAATTTCGCAGGCAATGCTTTGCGACAGCGCCCTCACCTGGGCGCGGTCCATGGCGCTGCCCGGCAAGAGGGCTGGCTCTGGATGCGTTTCGTCAAGGTACTCCATGATCGCCATCGATTGGCTCAGCAAGTGGCCGTCGTCAAGCTCCAAGCAAGGCACCAAGCCATCGGCAACGAGGCCTGCGTAGGCAGGCTTCTTGTGCTCGCCTTTTGCCAGATGTACCGATACGTAGTCATACGGCAGCCCCTTCAAGCCAAGCGCGATGCGCACCCGAAACGAGGCAGAAGAGCGAAAGAAGTTGTGCAGTTTCATGCAAACAGTTTAGCGAGCGCGGGCGTGCTTTGGCGACAGGCTCGGCCTTGAAAAGCGCCAATCCCGTACCATCTGCGCCTCTGTCTGTTTCAACACCACTTGCCCACACGCCTCAGCCTCATGCACGCCCTAGCACCCCAACACCGCGCCGAAGACAAACCCGCTGACGACGAGGCCACCAAAGCCGCCAAAGAAGCCCCCAAGATGGAAGCGGCCTTGCTCTTCAAGGCGCGCATCGTGCCGATTTACGGCGAAATCGACGACGTGATGGCCCAAAAAGTGAGCCTGCGGCTGCTGGCGATGGCCGAAGAGTCAGACAAACCGATCAAAGTGTTCATCTCCAGCCCCGGCGGCCACGTGGAAAGCGGCGACGCCATCCACGACATGATCCAATTTGTGAATGCACCGGTGACTTGCATCGGCTCGGGCTGGGTAGCCAGCGCTGGCACGCACATCTTTTTGGCCGCGCCCAAAGAGCGCCGCGTGTGCCTGCCCAACACCCGCTTCATGATCCACCAGCCTTCAGGCGGCGCGCGCGGCCGCGCAAGCGACATTGCAATCCAGGCAAGAGAGATCATCCTGATGCGCGAGCGGCTTTCCCGCATCGTGGCCGAGCGCACTGGCCAAAGCGTGGAGCGCGTGGCCGAAGACATGGAAAAAGACACCTGGATGGGCACCGACGAGGCCATTGCCTACGGCTTGCTCTCGCGTGTGGTGAAAACGCAAGCAGAACTCGGCTGATTCACATTCCGCAAGAGACGAGCATTGGCGGTGCACGCAGCGCCGCCTACAATGTTTTGATGTCTTCCAGCGAGTCCCACGCCCTCCCCAACCCAGCCGCTCCTGATGAATCGGCTGAGGCGGACGCAGTGGTGCTCGC
>JAAFHN010000069.1 GCA_013298415.1 Comamonadaceae bacterium | reverse complement strand
CAAGCACCACATGAGCGCTTACGGCTACGCTGATCGCTTGCGCCCGCCCGCCTGAGCGCGGGGGCGCAAAGCTGAGTGGCAGCGCAGCAGCGGGCATCAGGGCGTGCTGGTGGGGGAAGGGGATGCGGACGTGGACGCCGATGCGGAAGTTTGCACAGACAGGCCCAGGCGCTGCACGCCTGCGCGTTGCAAGCTGTCCATCACCTTCACCACAACTTCGTAGCGCACGGATTTGTCGGCAGCGATCACCACGGGCGAAGGCGCGCTCGCGCCTGCTTGTGCGGCTTTCACAGCCGCGCCGAGCTTGGGCAGGGCAATCGCTTGCGCCGCTTGGTCGCCCAGTTTGAGCTGCAAAGCTTCCGCTTTGTCGATGTTGACCACGATCACGCTGGGCGGCGCGCTGGCTGCCTTGCCCACGCGCGGCAAATCGATCACGCTGGGCGCGATCAGCGGGGCTGTGACCATGAAGATGATCAAGAGCACCAGCATCACATCGATGAAGGGCACCATGTTGATCTCGTTGATCGCGCGCCGCCCGCGCGCGCGAGACACCATCATCGGCATCTCAGGCCCCTTGCACTGCGGCCGCTTGGCCACTCAAGTTGCGCTGCAAGATGTTGGAAAACTCTTCGATGAAGGTTTCCATCCGGATCGCGGCGCGGTCGATGTCGCGGGCGAAACGGTTGTAGGCCACGACGGCAGGAATGGCCGCGAAAAGGCCAATGGCGGTTGCAACCAGTGCTTCTGCGATGCCGGGCGCAACGGTTGCGAGCGTGACAGTTTGCATGCTGCCCAGGCCCACGAAGGCGTGCATGATGCCCCAAACAGTGCCGAAGAGGCCCACATACGGCGCAACCGACGCAACCGATGCCAGGAAGCTCAGGTTGGACTCCAGTACGTCCAGCTCGCGCTGAAAACTCGCCCGCATCGCTCTGCGCGCGCCGTCGAGCAAGATGGTGGGATCTGTGATTCGGCGATCCCGCAATTTGTGCAAATCCCGCATGCCGTTGCCAAAGATGCGCTCAATCGGCCCCGATACGGGGTGCTTTGCAGTGGCGTTTTTCTGGGCAGCGGTGTACAGCTCAGTCACCGATTTCCCACTCCAAAACTCACGCTCAAAGCTTTCGTTGGCGTTGGCAACTCGCCTCAAGGCCCAGAGCTTGCGAAAAATGGCGGCCCAGCTGGCAACTGACATCAGCACCAACAAGGCCACCACGCCTTTGACCACCCATGTGGCATGCAACAAGAGCGTGACGATAGAAAGATCTTGGTTCATTCGGCAATTGACCTGAAGGCGGTGGATCTGATGTGCTTGAGCCGGGTATCGGCGGCTGCGGGGTTTTGCTGCCGCGATCAATCAAAGATTGTGCAAGCGGCGCAAAGTTTCTTGGAGCAGAGGCAGGGCGGTGGCAGTGGAAAAACGCAAGTATTGCTCAGGCGCGGCTTGGCCAAAGTCTTTGCCAGGCGTGGCAGCCACTTGGATGCGCCTCAAAAGCTCGAAAGCCAAATCCCAGCTGCCCGAAACGCCGAGTTTTTCGCACAGTGCTGTGCAATCGGCATACACGTAGAAGGCACCATCGGGCTGCACGGGCACGGTGAGGCCCGTGCCCTCCAAGCCATCGGCGAAGAAGCGCTGGCGTGCGCCGAAATCCGCCCTTCGCCTCTCGAATTCGGCAATCGAGTCGGTTTCAAAGCAGGCAAGCGCCGCGTGTTGTGCGATGGTGCTTGCGCAGATGAACAGATTTTGCGCCAGGCGCTCCACTGCGGGCACCAAAGCCTCGGGCAGCACCAGCCAGCCCAGGCGCCAGCCCGTCATGCAAAAGTACTTGGAAAAACTGTTGATGCTGATGATTTGATCTGAAAACTTGCATGCAGTTTCGCCAAACGCAGGGTCATGGCTGAGTGCCAGGTAGATTTCGTCAACGACGCAGACGCCTCCGCGCGCATGGGTGGTGTCGATCAGGGCTTTCAGCACATCGGGGTGAATGGAAGTGCCTGTGGGGTTGGACGGTGTGGCGAGCAGCACGGCCTTGGTGCGCAGTCCCCAAGCCTGCGCCACTTGCTCGGGTGCCAGTTGGAAGCGAGATTCAGCGGTGGTAGGCAGCAGCTTGGCCAGCGCGTCGGCTGCCTGCACGAACTGTCGATTGCAGGGGTAGCTCGGATCAGGCATCAGCACTTCATCGCCCGGGTTGAGCACCGCCAAGCAAGCGAGCTGCAGGGCAGCTGACGCACCTGCGGTGATCGCGATGCGCGATGGCGATACGTTCACGCCGAATCGGCTGGCATACCAAGCGCTGATGCGCTCGCGCAGCGGCCAGATGCCGAGCGCCGGGGTGTATTGCGTGACGCCGTTGCGGATGGCGCGCTCGGCAGCGGCTTGCACGGCGGGCGCAGCCCCGAAATCAGGCTCGCCGATGTTGAGGTAAATCATGGCCGGATCGGCCGGGCCCGCAAGAGCTGCCAAGGCGCTCGCCGCCTTGGCAATTTCCATCACGTGAAAGGGCTCGATGCGCTTGGCGCGCTCTGAAAGCCCGGCAAAACCCATCGCGCGCCGCCGCTCAGTGCGCGGAGCCGTCGGTGGCGACCGAAACCACGGTCGGAGCATGCGGCCTGGCGCGCTGATCGCGTGCCACTTCGTCGGCGCGCAGTTTGGGTGCAAGCTGGTTAAGCACGCCATTGACCCACTTGTGGCCATCGGTGCCGCCAAAGGCTTTCGCAAGCTCGATGCATTCATTGAGCGTGACTCGCCACGGGATGTCTTTGCACTGCAAAAATTCATACGCGCCGATCCACAAGATGCAGCGCTCTACCGGGGAAACTTCAGCAAACGGCCGATCCAAGCAGGATTCCAGGGCGTGATCCAAATCACCTTGCTGCTCAATGCAGCCGCGCACCAAGGCGTCGAAAAACACGCTATCGCATTTGTCAAAGCCCGAGAGGCCGCGTGTGAACGCATCCACGCTGCCCACGTCGTTTTTGCCCACCAAGAATTGGTAAAGGCCTTGCAGCGCAAATTCGCGCGCGCGGCTGCGCGGGCTCTTCGCTGACGACTTGGTTGCGCCATTGGATCCAAGGGAGCCCGCCGTTTTCGGTGGGCGTTTTTTCTGCGCTGATGCGTCGGCGGGGTCGTTCATGCCGCTCATGCCCAGGCATTCACCAAGTTGGCCATTTCCACAGCCACTTGGGCCGCATCGCGGCCCTTGTCGTCTTGGCGGGCGAGTGCTTGGTTCACGTTTTCAACGGTGAGCACTTCGTTGGCAATCGGAATTTTGTTCTCGAGCGCCACGCGCATGATGCCGCTGGCCATTTCGTTGGCCACCACCTCGAAGTGGTAGGTTTCGCCTCGGATGATGCAGCCAATCGCGATCAGCGCGTCGAACTCGTTCTTGTCGGCCAGCGCTTGCAATGCGATCGGAATTTCGAGCGCGCCCGGCACTTCCAGGTGCGTGATGCGTTTTTCTTGCACGCCCAGGCGAAGCAGCTCGTCTTTGCACGCTGTTGCCATGGCCGAAGTGATGCCGGAATTGAAACGGGCTTGCACGATGCCGATGTAGAGGCCTGAGCCGTCTAGATCCTGCGATGAGCCTTTGTCTGCGCCAAACATGGGTGTTCCCTGTGATCTCAAAACCGTTGATGAAGCAATCGATTAAACCGCTGATTTTGGCAGGAAGCCCGTGATTTCCAGGCCGTGGCCCGCCATGCTGGGCATTCTTCGCGGATTGCCCATCAAGCGCATGCGCTTCACGCCCACCGCGCGCAGGATTTGAGCCCCCACGCCATAGGTGCGCAAATCCATGCTCGCGCGCGTGGCGGCTTGCGCGGGTCGGGCTGTGCCGTTGAATTGCGCAAGCAGCGCTTCGCCGGATTCGCCTGCGTTCAAAAGCACTGCCACGCCGTGGCCAACCGCATTCAGGTGCGACAAAGTTTCGTCCAAGCTCCAGCTGTGCATCGTGCGGCCCGCTTCCAGTGCGTCCAACACACTCAGCGGTTCATGCACGCGGGTGAGCACTTCTGTTTCGCTGCCCCAGGTGCCCTTCACGAGTGCCAGGTGCGTGCCGCCGGATGTGGTGTCTTGAAAGAGGTGCGCGGTGAACTCGCCATAAGCGGTTTGCATGGCGCGCTTGCCCACCGTGCGCACGAGGCATTCTTTTTTGCTGCGGTATTCGATCAGGTCAGCAATCGTGCCGACCTTCAGCCCGTGCGTCGCGGCAAACGCTTGCAGATCGGGCATGCGGGCCATGGTGCCGTCGTCGTTCATGATTTCGCAAATCACTGCGGCGGGGCTGTGGCCTGCGAGCGCTGCGAAATCACAACCTGCCTCGGTGTGACCCGCCCGCATCAGCACGCCGCCGTCTTGTGCCTGTAGCGGAAAAATGTGGCCCGGTTGCACCAAATCGCTGGGCTTGGCGCTCGCCGCCACCGCCCGCTGCACTGTGAGGGCGCGGTCTGCGGCCGAGATGCCGGTGCTCACGCCTTCAGCGGCTTCAATCGACACGGTGAAGGCGGTGGCGTGCTTGGTGCCATTGCGCGTGGCCATGGGCGGCAGGCCGAGGAATTCGCAGCGCTCGCGGGTGAGTGTGAGGCAAATCAGGCCACGGCCATGCTTGGCCATGAAGTTGATGGCTTCGGGCGTGATTGCATCGGCAGCGATCACCAAATCGCCTTCGTTTTCGCGATCTTCATCGTCGGCAAGCACCACCATCCGCCCGGCAGCGAGCTCGGCGATGATGGTTTCAACCGGGGTCGCAGAGGCGAGCGGGGCGGCTGGCGTCGGCTCGGTTGCTGCGGAAGTGGGAACGACGCTGAGGTTGGGCGGCATGGTGGGTGTTTGAAATTGGGTGGGGGCCGGGGCAGGTTGCGGCGGCACAGCGACAGGTGTGGCCGCTGCGATGCCGCCGAAAACGACGCAGCCGTTGGCGGGGGTGCGCGAATTATCCCAGGCGGGTTTCTGCGCTTTGTCGCGTGCGCTTCAGTCGCAAAACGAGCCACCAGCGGGCTTACGGCGCGTTGCGCGGCCAGATTTAGCGAGTTATTGGCTCACTGTCCAATGAAAATCAACACTTGATGCTACCAAAAACGTAGCGTTTGTCGTGCAGTCATGGGGCGGATGCGGTGGAGCGGACTTGCATCATCCGCGACACATAGCGCGCCACGGTGTCCACTTCGATGTTTACCCGATGCCCCGGTGCGAGCAGGCCGAGCGTGGTGTGCTCCAAGGTGTGCGGGATGAGGCGCACGGTGATTCGGCAGCCGCTGGGCAGATCCGTCACCGTGTTCACGGTAAGGCTCACACCTTGAATCGCCACCGAGCCTTTGTACGCAAAGAAACCAGCCAAGTCAGGCGGCACTTCGATGCAAAGCTCCTTCCAATCGTCTCCCACGGGATCGAAACTCAGCACGGTGGCCACCGCATCCACGTGGCCGCTGACGATGTGGCCGCCCAGGCGGTCATGCGCGCGCAGGGCCTTTTCCAGATTCACTGGGCCGGGCTGGTCGAGGCCCGCGGTTTTGTCAAGCGATTCCGAGGAGATGTCGAGCGTGAAGCGGGCCGTTGCGGCGTCGACGCTGGTGACCGTCATGCACGCGCCGTTGATCGCGATGCTGTCGCCCAAGCCTACGTCGTCGAGGTAAGCCTCGGGGCACTGGAGGCTGAGCTGCAAACCGTCGTCTGCGCCCGCGCCTTTCGGGGAAATGCTGGTGATCTGGCCGATGCCAGTGATGATGCCTGTGAACATGGCTCGATTGTCGCGCGAGCGTGGTCGCCCCACGCGGGCAGTTGTCAGCTGAGCCGTCAGATGGGAAAAAAACTTTGAGGATCGGTGATGCGCCAGATGCTGCGCAAATCCGAGCCGATGGGTTGGGCGCTTTGCAATGTGAGCTGCTGGGCGGCGGCCAACGAGGGCGGCGGCGGGAGGCTGCCGATGCCCATCCCTGCACCCAAGAGCTTTGGGGCCGTGTAGACGATCAATTCGTCCACAAGACCGGCGGCGAGCAGCGAGCCGTTGAGCTTGGTGCCCGCTTCCACGTGAAGGTCATTGATGCCGCGACTAGCCAAGTCGCGCATCACCGCATTGAGATCGAGCTTGCCGGGGCGAACCGTGTCAGCAGCCAGCAATGTGACCGTGGCACCGGCCGATTCGAGCGCAGCTCTGCGGTCTTGCGGAGCGCCGTCAGCGCCATAGATCCACACAGGGCCGCCTTCGGCTGGCTGTGAGAGCAGTTTTGCCGACACAGGCGTTTGCAGTTGACTGTCAATCACCACCCGAAACGGCTGCCGGGGCGTGTCAAATTCGCGCACGTTGAGGCTCGGATCGTCGCTCAGCACCGTGCCAATGCCCGTGAGCACCGCACAAGCCCGCGCTCGCCAGGCGTGGCCATCCGCGCGAGCCTCGGCTGAGGTGATCCACTGGCTGCTGCCGTCGGCCAGCGCGGTGTACCCATCCAGGCTGGCCGCCACCTTGAGCCGCACCCAAGGCCGCTTGCGCGTCATCCGCGACAAAAAGCCGAGCATTTGCTCACGAGCTTCAAAGGCCCCTTCACCCACACTCACCTCGATCCCCGCCGCCCGCAAACGAGCAAAGCCCTTGCCCGCCACCAGCGGATTAGGGTCGGCCAAAGCCGCAACAACCCGAGTAATCCCCGCCGAAATAATCGCCTCCGTGCATGGCCCCGTGCGGCCGTGGTGAGCGCAGGGTTCGAGCGTGACGTAGAGCGTAGCGCCTTGGGTGACATGGCCCGCTTGCTCTGCGTTGACCAGAGCACCGATCTCCGCATGCGGGCCACCCGCAGGCCGGGTGGCGCCCCAGCCGAGCGTCCGACTGTTCATGTCCGTGACAACCGCACCAACACATGGGTTCGGACTGGTGAGGTGGAGGTTCATTTTGGCAGCAAGCAAAGCTTGTTGCATGCAGTCTTCTGCCGGATCGCCGAACGCCATCGCATGCACCGCCGTTTCGCGCCGGTGAGCCCCGAGAACGGCCTCGATCACGCCTTCATTCGCTGCAGCTGGCGACAGCGGCGGAACTGGAGGTACAGACCCGAGCCCGACCAATCTTGGAGATGATGACGTGCTTGTAGGACTTGGTTTGTGCGGAGCCAAATATCACCCGGCAGTTGTTGAAGGCATCTCGCATGAAGCCCGAGCCCGTTACGACGATGTTTTCGCACGCATTGGTCACCGCATCCACCGACACAAAGGCCGGGAGGGCCTCTTGAAACGAGAGCAATGTATCCACTCCGTTATCGTACACATCGTCGGTATCCCGCCGAACAAACACCCGCCAGCCGCTGCTCCAATCTCCCGCAATTACCGGCGACACCACCACGCTTCGGTTGAATTTGAGTGCAGACTGCTGTGCCGTTTGAATGGAGAGGTAGAGACTTGAGGCGCTGTCGGAAATGGCCAGATTGGTACGAACGGACTGCATCGAAGGCGCAGCCAAAGACATCAAAATCGCCACCAACGCCACTACGACCAGCAATTCGATCAGCGTAAATGCCCTTTGGGCGTAACGCAGGCCAAGGTCTGCGTTCACGGCCAGCACCTGTCCTTGTAAGTAGTCCGTTTTGCCGAGTCCGTCTCGCTTCCAAGGATCACCGACCCAGAGACACTGCAGGCTTTCATCCCGAACGTATCGATTCGAATCCAATCCCAGCCTGCCTCCGAGAACGCCGACCTCGGAGCCGCTTGCAACTCCACGCAGCTGGTCAGAGTTTCCCCGCTGCATGCTGCAGCCGCGATCGTGCAGGCACTGTCAGACAAAGTTTCCCCGGAAAAAGCTTTGGTTTTTGCGGTCGAGGCACCCGCACTGAATGCCACATATTTGTTGAACTGCGTGAAGTACCGCTCCTGTTGTTGCATCGATTGCAACAAACCCGATCGACATTCATTGCGTTTCGCCCTAGCGATCTGGGACGTGTACGCCGGGTAGGCGACAGATGCCAGCAGCGCGACGATCGCCACCACAATCAGCATCTCGACTAAGGTGAAGCCACGCACTGTGACTTGAAAAAATGCTCGCATGGCGCCGCCCGTCAATCGTTGAAGTTTCTGATCTCGCGCCAGGAAACCCGCCCGACGTTCATCGTCAATGTGAGCTTGGTTACAGCGGTTCCAGTGCCTGCCACGACGGCGTTGCCCGCACCCGTAAGCTTTGTACCGGTAGACAAGGTCTGTTGGGTGATTTTCAAGATTCTTCCGCCTGTGGAGTTACGCTGGCTGTAGATCTCTTTTTCGAGGCTCACGTCCACGATGTTAGGCCGACTCAGCAGCCCGGCCTCCGTGGCAAGTCGAGCAGGTGTTTGGGTCGTACCGTAATAAGGTGCGATGACGTACTCTCTGCCAGAACCGTCACCTGAGCAACCTCCTTCCGGGATCGTGGAATTGAACGCAATCAAGCCCAACCCGGTAGCGCCCTCCACGGCTAAGCGCTCTTTGGGCTGGTTGAAGTCCACCCTCCAGCCACGATAGGTACCCGACCCCGTGATCGCATAAGTGAAGGACGCCGCGCCCGAAAAAGTCGCCCCCAGCGTTCCGTCCACCATCGAGCGTGCGAACATCCTCGTTCCTCGCGCGTCAAGATTGAAGACGTCATTCGCGTTGGTCAGCGGATCCCACACACCGTAAAAGCTTTGCTGATCAATGGTGTTGGCGTCCTTCGGCTCCACAAACTTGCCCGAACCAAAGACTACCATCAGGCCATAGTCCAATCCCTGGCTGATGAGCGGGGAGGTTGTGATCGGCTGCCATTTGCCATTGCCATCCTTTGCCCTGAAGAATGGCTCTGGCGCACTTGGCCCACCTCGGAGGGAGATTTTTGCAGTCTCTGCATCGAGCCCATCGGGAAAGGCGAATCGCCACAGCCTCCCTTGAAGGTCGCCGGCGTAGAGGTAGAGGGCTTCACCGAAAGCACCTTCATAGACACCAGGATTGGCCAACGCATCAGCCATGCTCGCATCGCCTGGGGCCACATCAATTCTGAAATAATTGGTGCCCAGCGACCACCCCTCGTTCGATGGTTTGTCTAGGGAGAGCAAGAAGAGCGACTGTTTGCGATCAGGCGCAGCGAAGCCGTCGTTGATGTAATTGTTGTAACCGCTGCCGAAAGCCACGTACCACTTGAATGAGTTAGTGCCTGGGACCCGAAACTTTACGATCTTCGGCTGAGTGAGGATATTGCCTACTCGGGTGTCGTGTCGGTCGGTGAACTCGAAGAGGACATTGGAGGCACCGAAGGACTCAGGGTCGGATACATCCAAAGCGAAGATGCCGTTAGACCCACCACCAAAGCCTGATACGAGTACCGTCCGCCAGGAGCCCGCAGCGTACGCTTCACGAACATTCGGGACGGCATCCACAAACGCTTGCTTTTGGTAGGCCGGGTTGGTCAGCGCAGCCAGTTTTCGTGAAGTCGCGTGAGGCACGTACGCGAACAACTCGCGCCCATCGGAGGCCCGAAATGCGTGGAGCATGCCAGCATTTGCACCAACGAAGATCGTTGCGGTGCGAGACGCTTGCGCCGACGCGAATTCAGCATAGCCCGAGCCGCTCACAGCGGGATCAACACCGTATTTGAAGATTGGCCCAGAGTTAATCACGTCTCCCATGATGGAGTTTCGCCTGCGGAACAAGCCTCCGGCGGATGATTGCTCCTCGCTGCGTTCGCCTCTCAAATAGTTCACCCGCTCTGTGAACCGACCGTCCGCTAAATTCGTTGCCGGATTTGTGCTCAGGGAGATGACCACATCGGTGTCGAACTCGCCGACTGACTCGGGCTTGAACTCAAAGCCCGTGATGACACCTCCTGAACTCACGCGCGAGGAAAAGATCCTGCGTTGACCCGGTCGAATGTCAGCTTCGCTGTCCGCTGCAGGCGTTGTTCGCCGCGATCCTTGTGTAAGCAAAACCCCAGCGTCCCAGCCCCCGCTAGAAAATGGCTCGGAATCGATGGAACCAGT
>JAAFHN010000528.1 GCA_013298415.1 Comamonadaceae bacterium | reverse complement strand
AAATCGGTGCCTGCCCAGGTCTCCAGCGACTGGATGCGGCGAGAAAACGCGGGCTGGGTGACATGCCGCAGCTGGGCCGAGCGCGAGAAGCTGCGCGTCTCGGCCAGGCTCACAAAGTCTTCAAGCCACTTGGTTTCCATGGTGCTCTTCTCCAGCAGACTGTTGCATCGCCCACATGCTGGCATACCGGCCCTGCATGGCCAGCAGCTGCTCGTGGGTGCCGCGCTCGATGATTTTGCCCGCGTCCATCACCAAAATCTCGTGCGCATCGGTGATGGTGGAGAGGCGATGCGCGATCACGAGCGTGCTTTTGCTGCGCGAGAGCGCGGCGAGCTCTTGCTGAATCGCGCGCTCATTGTGGGTGTCGAGCGCGGAGGTGGCCTCGTCAAAAATGAAAACTTGCGGGTTTTTCAGCAGGGTACGGGCAATCGCCACGCGCTGCTTTTCACCGCCTGACAGCTTCAAACCCCGCTCGCCCACGGTCGTTTGATAGCCCTGCGGCAGCGCGGCGATGAAATCATGCACGTGCGCGGCTTTGGCAGCCGCCTGCACCTGGGCCTGGCTCGCATCCACGTGTCCGTAGGCGATGTTGTAGCCAATCGTGTCGTTGAAAAGCACCGTGTCTTGCGGCACCACGCCAATGGCGCTGCGCAGGCTGTGCTGGGTGAGCTTGCCCAACGGCTGCCCGTTGATGGTGATCTGGCCCTGCTGCACGTCGTAGAAGCGATAAAGCAGACGCGCCAATGTGGATTTGCCACAGCCTGATGGGCCAACCACGGCAACAGTTTTGCCCGCTGGGATCTCGAAGCTCAGGTCTTGCAAAATGGGGCGATCCGGCTCGTAAGCGAAGTGCACCGACTCGAATCTCACCGTGGGAGAAGACTCAAGCACAAGCGGCTTGGCATCGGGTGCATCTGCCACTTCGGCGTTGCGATCCAAAAGGCCAAACATGCGCTTCAAATCCGTGAGCGCCTGCTTGATCTCGCGGTAAATCACACCCAAGAAATTGAGCGGAATGTAGAGCTGGATCATGAACGCGTTGACCATCACCAAATCGCCCAGGCTCATGGATTTGTCGGCCACGCCACACGCGGCAAGCCAGAGCATGGCAATCAGCGCGCTAGCGATGATCAGCTGCTGGCCTGCATTGAGCAGGCTCAGAGACGATTGGCTTTTGAGCGCCGCTTGGCGGTAAGCCGAGAGCGATTCGTCGTAACGCTTTTGCTCAAAGCGCTCGTTGTTGAAGTACTTCACCGTTTCGTAGTTCAAAAACGAATCGATGGCCTTCGCACTTGACACGGTGTCCAGCTCGTTCATGCGCTTTCTGAACTGCGTGCGCCACTCGGTCACGAGCACCGTGTAAGTGATGTAGCTCACGAGCGCCGCGAGGGTTATCCACACGAAGGCGAGCTGAAATTTCCACGCGAGCACGGCGAGTACCAAGCCTACTTCCACGAGCGTGGGCACCACGCTGTAGAGCGCATACGACACGAGCGAATGCACGCTTTTCACGCCGCGCTCAATGTCGCGGCTCATGCCGCCCGTTTGCCGCTCTAAGTGAAAGCGCAGGCTGAGCGCGTGCAAATGTGCAAATACGTCTAAGCCCACTTTGCGCGATGCGCCCTCTGTCGCCTTGGCCATCACCCACTCGCGCAACTCAGTGAACACCGTTGTGCTCAAACGAAGCAAGCCGTAAGCCACGATCAGCGCAATCGGCACGATCACCGCCGCCTGCGCTGCGCTCGGCGACGGGGTCATGCGATCCACCAGGCTCTTGAGCAACAGCGGGATGCCGATGTTGGCAAACTTGGCCATCAGCATCAGGCCGAGTGCAATGGTCACACGCAGGCGGTAAGCCCAAAAGTAGGGGAGCAAGCGCTTGAGCGTCGATGCGTCGGAGTTTTCGTCGCTTGCGTTGGATGCGGCTTGGGCTGGCAGAATGGGTTTCATCTTTGCCTGATTTGACCATGAGCACCAGCAACACCGCCTCTCCCCGCAACACCAGCATGGCTTGCGTGCCGACTGACATGGAGCTGGTGCTGAAGGTGATCCCCATGCCCGCAGACTGCAACGCCAATGGCGACATCTTCGGCGGCTGGGTCATGGCCCAAGTGGATTTGGCGGGCTCGGTACTGCCAGCCCGCCACGTGCGCGGCCGCATGGCAACCGTGGCCGTGAACGAGTTCATCTTCAAACAACCCGTGCGCGTGGGCGACATCTTGAGCTTCTACAGCATCGTCAAGCGTGTGGGCACGACATCGATTACGGTGTCGGTTGAAGTGTTCGCCGAGCGGATTCGCGCGCAGGGGCAGTTTGTCAAAGTCACGGAAGCCAACTTGACCTATGTGGCGATTGATGACGAGGGTAGGCCTCGGGCGATACCGAAAGAGTGATTTGGGCTTTCATCGCCGAAGTTTGCTTTTGAGCTGCCATGCCCTTGCGGGGCTGGTGTTTTTCTCCTCCGGAAGGTTTGGTTGGTGTCGGGTCTCGCCCCGACAGGCGATCTACTTTTTTGCCCGGCGACAAAAAGTAGCCAAAAAACGCCGCCCCGCTGTTCAATCCAGCGAGCGAAGCAAAGCTGCGGGAAAAGCAAGGGCCCCTATCAACGCCCCGAGAAGCGCAGATTTGGGCGGACCAGGGCGTCGCACTGTTTGAGCGACCAAA
>JAAFHN010000181.1 GCA_013298415.1 Comamonadaceae bacterium | reverse complement strand
GGGGTGCATGCGGTTTTCATTCCGTCGAGCGATCCGCATTTGAGTGAGTATTTGCCGGATCACTGGAAGGCTCGGGAGTGGTACAGCGGGTTCACCGGCTCGATGGGCTCGCTCATCGTCACAGCCAACGAGGCGGCGCTGTTTGCTGACAGCCGCTATTGGGTGTCGGCTGAGCTGGAGCTTTCTGGCAGCTGCGTGAAGCTGGAAAGAGTTGCAAGTGGTGTGGCTGCCGATTTTGTGGATTGGACCAAGCAGCGCTTGAGCGCTGGCCAAACGCTTTCCGCCGACGCGCAGGTGCTGAGCCTGGGGCTGCACCAAATGCTGCAAGCGGAGCTGACCCCCACGGGGATTGCGCTCAAAACCGATGTGGACGCGGCAGGCGCCGCCTGGCCCGAGCGGGCCGCGCTGCCGCAGCAGGCGCTGTACGAACACGAAGCGGCTTACGCGGCAGAGGGAAGGGCACCCAAACTCGCGCAAGTGCGCGCCGCCATGGCCAAAGCAGGAGCCACGCACCATGTGATTTCCACGCTCGACGACATCGCTTGGCTCACCAACCTGCGTGGCAGCGACGTGAGCTACAACCCGGTTTTCTTGGCGCATGCGCTCATCACCGCCAATTCGGCCACGCTCTTTGTGGGCGCAGGCAAGGCGGGCGCAGAGGTGGCGCAGGCGCTTGCTCAAGATGGCTGGGCGCTTGCGCCCTACGAGGCATTTGCCGCCACGCTGGCTGCGCTGCCCAGCGGCGCAAAAGTGCTGCTGGATGCCAAGCGCGTGACGGCGGGTACGCACGGCGCGCTAGGTACGGAGCCGGGCACCGGCTCCGACGCGGCTGTGAAAGTCATCCAGCAAACCAACCCCAGCACCTTGCTCAAATCCCGCAAAAACGCGGCTCAAGCAGCGCACATCCGCGAAGCCATGCGGCAAGACGGCGCCGCGATGTGTGAGTTCTACGCTTGGTTTGAGGCTGCGCAGGCTCGCGGCGAGCGCATCACCGAGCTCACGATTGACGAGCGCCTGAGCGCCGAGCGCGCCAAGCGGCCCGGTTTTGTGGGCCTGAGCTTTTCCACGATTGCAGGCTTCAACGCCAATGGCGCGCTGCCGCATTACCGCGCCACGCTGCAATCCCATGCAGTGATCGAGGGCAACGGCCTGCTGCTGATCGATTCCGGCGGCCAGTACCTCGGCGGCACCACCGACATCACCCGCGTGTGGCCGATTGGCGCGCCCACAGCCGAGCAAAAGCGCGACTACACCCTCGTGCTCAAAGGCACGATGCAGCTGAGCCGCGCCAAATTCCCGCTGGGCACGCCTTCGCCACTGCTCGATGCCCTGGCGCGTGAGCCGCTGTGGCAGCACGGCCTGGATTTTGGTCACGGCACGGGGCACGGCGTGGGCTATTTCCTCAACGTTCACGAAGGCCCGCAAAGCATCAGCCGCGCCATTCCCACGGCCGACCACGCGATGCAGCCCGGCATGATCACCAGCGTGGAGCCTGGCTTGTACCGCGAAGGGCAGTGGGGCATTCGGATTGAGAATTTGGTGCTGAACGTGCCCGCACAAAAGGCCGATGGTGGATTCGGTGAGTTTCTGGAATTTGAAACCCTCACGCTCTGCCCCATCGACACCCGCTTGATCGACATGAGCCTCATGCGTGCCGACGAAGTGGCCTGGCTCAACGGCTACCACGCGCTCGTGCGCGAGCGGCTCACCCCGCTGCTGCAAGGCGCAGCGCTGGCCTGGCTCAACACCCGCACCCAGCCGATTTGATGGCGGATCAGCCCGAGCCAGCCCCGCGCGGCTTCGATAGGCCTGCCCCCGAAGCGCGAGCTCCCATCTGGCGCACCTCGCGCTTTCACATCTCCCTCGATGCCCCGCAAATCATGGGCATCGTGAACCTCACGCCGGATTCGTTTTCCGATGGCGGCAGGCTGGGCGATGTGGCCACTGCCATGCAGCACGCCGAGCGGTTGCTGGCAGAAGGCGCCCACATCTTGGATTTGGGCGCGGAATCGTCTCGCCCCGGCGCTGCGCCGCTGCCGCTTGCCGATGAGCTGGCCCGCTTGATGCCGGTTTTGCGAGAGGCGGTGAAGCTCGGCGTGCCGATTTCGGTGGATACCTACAAGGCCGAGGTGATGCAGGCTGCACTCGATGCGGGCGCCGACATCGTGAACGACATCTGGGCGCTGCGCCAGCGGGGCGCGATGGATGTGATCGCGAAGCACCCGCGCTGCGGCGTGGTGCTGATGCACATGCACGGCGAGCCGAGCACCATGCAAGCCGCTCCCATGCGCGGCGATGCACTGCCGCAAGTACTCTCATTTTTAGAGCAAAGAATACTGAAAACACTAGGACAGTGGGGCGATATTGATCAAAAAAGCCGCTTGGTGATCGACTACGGCATTGGTTTTGGCAAAACCGTGGCGCAAAACTTCGGGCTGCTCGCGCGCCAAGCCGAATTTGCCCGCTTGGGTGTGCCGCTGCTTGCAGGTTGGTCTCGCAAATCGGCGCTTGGGGCCGTCACCGGCTTGGAGGTGCAAGAGCGCATGCTGCCGAGTGTGGCCGCTGCGCTGCTGGCAGTGGAGCGCGGCGCGCGCATCGTGCGGGTACACGACGTGCGCGAAACCGCCCTCGCGCTCAAGGTGTGGCAGGCGGCTCCAAGCTCCTAGCCAAAGCGACACCGATCAAGCCGCCAATGAACTGCGCGGCCACAAAGGGCAGGGCGCTCCCAGGCGAGATGCCGGCAAAGCTGTCGCTGAACATGCGGCCCAGCACCGCAGCCGGGTTGGCAAAGCTCGTGCTCGCCGTGAACCAGTAGGCTGCGCCGATGGTGCTGGCCACCAGCACTGATGCACGAACGCCCGCATGCGCGCTGCGCACGATCACAAACAGCAAACAGGCCGTGGCCACGGCTTCGGCCAGCCACTGCGCTGCACCCAAACGCGGTTTGGCGCTGATTTGCAGGATTGGCAGCTCAAACATGGCATGCGCAAGCCAAGCACCGAGCACCGCGCCTGTCAACTGACATGCTAGGTAAAACGTAGCAACAAACCATCTAAATATCTGGACAGTGGTGGTGTTTGGCTTGAAATTTGGCTCCAAAACCACTTGGGGCGGCCTCAGCAGCAGCGTGACCACTGGATTGAAGTGCGCGCCGCTCACGGGGCCCAAGGTTTCGATCAACACCAGGAGTGCAAACACGGTAGCCAGGGTGTTGGCCAAGAGCGCAATCGCTACGTTGCCGCCCGAAAGCTTCTCGGCCATGATGCCCGAGCCGATCACCGTACACAGCAGCATCGCCGTGCCCAGGAATTCCGCCAAGCCCGCTTGGGCGACTCTTCGATTCATCATCGCAGCCCAGCTCAAACGGTGGACAAGCGGCGCAGCGTGGCGGCTAGGTTGGCAGCGCTCAGCACCTCGTCCGGCTCCGCGACGAGCGCCAACACGCGCCGCTCGATCATTTGCCGCGTGGCTTCAAAACGGGCTGTGCGCTCCGCGTCTGTAGCCTCACCCGCGCTCGGATCGGCATAGCCCCAATGCACCCGAGGCGGCTGCGGCGCGCCAGCGGGCGCGAAGAAAAGCGGGCAGGCCTCGCCGGCCGCGCTGTCGCAAAGCGTGATCACAGCGCTGAGCAAGGGCGCATCTGTTTCAGCGAATCGATCCCAGCTTTTGCTGTGTAAGCCTTCGGTAGAAATGCCCGCAGCGCCCAAGCAGGCGATGCCAAATGGATTGGGCTGCTGTTTCTCACGCGGCGCGCTGCCCGCAGAGTGCGCCTCAAAACGCGCCCCGCCATGGTGGCGCAGCAGCGCCTCGGCCAAGATGCTGCGCGCGGAGTTGTGGGTGCAGGCGAAAAGGATTCGGATGGTTGGCGCTGTCATGAAGGTCAAGATCTCTGCGCGGCACTCCAAACCTGCCCGCGAATCAAGGATGCCTTCGAATTGTGACGTGACAGTGACGTTGGCGGCTGGCTTGAACTGAGGTCAGAGACCCACCCGGCTTCCAGAAAGGGCTGCGACGAGGTGTTCAGAGCTTGCCCAGCCGCGAGCGATCCGCGCCTCCCAAGCGCCGGGGCCAATGCTCGGCCAGCGCTGCGCTTGCTCACCGAGAAAAGCGTCACGCGTTTGTCATCGACGGGTCGCAGAATCGTCATTCATGTTGGGCAGCATTTCTCCATCCAAACTTTGTGACCGAATGGAGAGCCACATGTTCATGACCCAGAGCAACACGACAGAAACAGCTCGCGCGTCCACGGTGAAGACCGGTTTGCCGCTGCCATCCCTTCAGCCACTGCCGGTTGTGGGCGAGGCCAACGCATTCCTTGGTCTGGTGGATGAGCGCTACTTGCTCAGTTGGGCTCGGCATCAAGACGAAGTGCGCGAAGTACAGCGCTTGCGCCACCAAGTGTTTGCCAAGGAAATGGGCGCGCAGCTGAGCACGCTGACGCCGGGGCTTGACGAAGACGAATTCGATCCCTACTGCGAGCACTTGATCGTGCGAGCCCAAAGCAGCGGCGAGGTGGTGGGCACCTACCGCCTGCTCACGCCCGCTCAGGCCAAGCGCATCGGCACTTGGTACACCGATACGGAGTTTGACTTGTCGGCCTGCGGGATCGACCGAAGCCGCACGCTGGAGCTGGGGCGCAGTTGCATTCACGCCGACCACCGCAGTGGCCCCGTGCTCATGCAGCTTTGGACAGCCTTGGTGCAGTTTTTGGCGCAGCAATAGCTCAAATCCGTTTTGGGCTGCACCAGCATCCCGCTGAATGTGGGCGGCGTACCCTCGCCTGTGGGTGTGGCGATGGCGGCCAATGTGTACCGCCACCTCGACATGTACTTGGTTGCGCCTCAAAAGCGCGCTGTGCCTCGGATAGCCTTGCCGCTTGAAATGCTCACGAACGAACTCCCAGCCCAGCCGCCCGCCCTGTTGCGTGGTTACCTGCGATTGGGCGCGCGGATCCTTGGCGCACCCTGCTGGGATGCCGCCTTCAACACTGCGGACTTGCCGGTATTGCTCCATGCCCAAGATCTGCCACACCGATTCCGTCGAGAATTTCTAGCGCATGCCTAAATCCAAGCTTTCACGGTTGAACAACACGGCTGCCGATGTCGCCTTGCTGGATCGCGACCAATCGATTCTTGCCTTCAATGAGCGGGTGCTGAGCCTTGCGCGGCGCAGCGACTATCCGCTGCTGGAGCGGTTGCGCTACTTGTGCATCGTGTCGTCTAACCTGGATGAGTTTTTTGAAGTGCGGATGGCGGGGCACCTGAATGCCGCGCAAGGCACGCAAACCGCACCAGGGTTCTCTCGTGAAAGCTTTTTGGCCCTCAGTGAAGCCGCGCACCACCTGGTGGCGCTTCAATACCGGGTATTCAATGAGCTTCTGAGCCCTCAGCTGGCCATGGAGGACATCCATGTGCTCTCCCACGCCGAGCGCGATGAAGCCCAGCGCCGCTGGGTGAAAGCGTATTTCTACGAGCAAGTTCGGCCCTTGCTGATGCCGATTGCGCTTGACCCATCACACCCCTTTCCACAAACGGCAAACAAATCACTGAACTTCATCCTGAACCTGCGGGGCAAAGACGCCTTTGGGCGGCACAACGACGTGGCTGTGCTGCGCGTGCCTCGGGTGCTGCCGCGCCTCATTGAATTGCCGAAGAAGATCGCCAACGCATCGCACAGCTATGTGTCGCTGTCCAGCGTGATTCGCTCGCACTTGGCTGATCTGTTTCCGGGTCGCCAGCTGGATCACTTCTCGCAGTTTCGCGTGACGCGTAATTCAGAGCTGGCGGTGGACGAAGACGATGTGACCAATCTGCGCACAGCGCTCCGAGCGGGCTTGCAGCAGCGAAATTACGGCGAGCCGGTGCGAGTTGAGGTGTCTTCGGGCTGCGATGCCTTGCTGGCGGAGCGGCTGCTGCGGGAGTTTGGTTTGCCTGCCCAGTCTTTGTACCGAGTCGGGGGGCCAGTCAACCTGGTGCGCTTCATGCAATTGGCAGACGCCATTCCCCGCGCCGATTTGAAATTTTCTGTGTATTTGCCGTCTTGGCCCAAAGCATTTGCGCGGCCCGGCGAGTCGGAGGC
>JAAFHN010000544.1 GCA_013298415.1 Comamonadaceae bacterium | reverse complement strand
TTTGCTTTCTCAGTGAGCGACCAAACGCCACGACTGGAATTTGCGAGCAGGCCATACTTTTTGAGATAAGTTCTTGCCCACGCTAAACGGTATCCAACCTCAGTGAGACTGCTTTTTTCGGGGTCATGCAGTTGAGCCAGTACGTCTTCTCGTAATCCGGTGAGTTCTACCGTCTTTGAATAAATTTCCTCGATAGAACCCGATCCGCCAAGCAGTCTCAGCGATTGCAGTAATGGATTCATCAATTCGTCAAAGGTTGGAGGAGAGTTCATGGTGATGTTGTCGTTGTATTCTTGAATTGTCGGTGAGCATACTACTTCGGCATTTAGGTACTGCTCATAGAGACTTTGTACTGATAAGGCCAGAGCGCACCGCACCTTCAAGTGTTGAAGGATAAGGCCCTTACACATAGTCGCCGCAGGCGATGATGTTGGGTGAAATTTGCGCGATTGGTCGCTGCAAGTCAGACGTGCAAGCGAAGGTGGCTCGTTTGTCGATGATGGTTTGTAGGGCTTGTAGGTTGGGCAGGCCAAGTTGCTTTTGGCGTTGGGTGATGACTTGGCTTTCTATTGTGGCGGCATCGCCCTGGCTGGCGCTGACGACGAAGGCGAGGGGGCCTGATTGGCCTGTGAGTGCGCCTCGGTCGAAGACGAATTGGGCGGGTTCTGTGGTGCTGTTTTTGAGTGCCATCATGGTGTAGGGCATCGGCGGTGTCTGCCTATGCGAAAAGTCAGAAATAGCCTGAAGCTAAACCGCCTCAAGCCGCTTCACCATATCCGGAAATTGAGCCACCATTTTGATAAGTAATGCGGCTTGGGCATTGGGTTTGGCTCGGCCTTGTTCCCAGTTTTCTAGGGTGCGTGGGTTGGTGCGCAGGTAGCTGGCGAACACTGGGCGCGATAAGTGGAGTTGCTCACGCACCTTGAGCACATCTTGTGGGCTCAAGGCTGGCGCTGGTTTGCTTTGTACTTTGAAGGTGCGCAGGGTGATCTTGCCTTCGCGCTGTTTTTCTAAGGCGTCAAAGCCTTCTACGAGTTCTGAAAAAATGTCGCGTTTTTTGGTCATTTTGAAGTCCTTTCTTTGTGAGCTTTGGCAGTTTGCCGAAGCTCAAGTTCGCGTTTGAGCATTTGCTTCAAGATTTTTCTTTGATCTGGCGTGAGATCGTCAGCCTCATCTTTATCAAACACGGCAAACAGCCAAAACTGCTCACCTCCCAGCCACCAGTAGTAAATTACTCTTAAGCCACCTCGCTTGCCTTTGCCTCGGCGTGGATCAGGTTGACGAAGCTTGCGCAAGCCACCGGTGTGCTCAATCATGTCTCCCGCTTCTGGATTGGCCATGAGCTCTTGCTGCAAAGCACTGTAGGCATCGTCGTCAAGATAATCTTTGCGGATTCGCTCGAATGGAGGGAGTTCAACAAACGTGGCAAGCATACGGTTAATTATACGCTACTTGCGTATCTTTTTGGTTTAGTGGCTTCTATGCGGCGATGCTGTCCGTCTGGCCGCGTCTTTGGGTGACTACCAAGCTTCGCGCTGTTCGCGTTGAGAGGCTACAGCATCGCCTTGCCAAGCTAATCGACCTGCCAAATCGTTGAGCTGTATGCCCTTTGGCATCAATGGGAGCAATTGAGCTGCTTGAATGCCAGATCGAACCGCTCCTTCTAGGGTGGAGGGATAGGGGCCTTGGATGTAGTCGCCGCAGGTGATGACGTTGTGTGCAATTTGTGAGGCTGGCCGCTGCAAGCCGGGGGTGCAGGCGAAGGTGGCTCGTTTGTCGATGATGGTTTGTATGGCTTGGAGGCTGGGCAGGCTGAGTTGTTTTTGGCCTTGGGCTATCACTTGGGTTTCGATCATGGCGGCATCGCCTTGGCTTGCGCTGACGACGAATGCTAGGAGGCCTGATTGACCAGTGAGTGCGCCTCGGTCGAAGACGAATTGAGCGGGTTCGTTGCCATTGGCCGGGCTGCTTTTTAGCGCCATCATGGGGCAGGGGAGTTTTACGTCAGGCGCGTAGGCATAGACGGTGGCGATGGCCTCAAAGCGTAGAGCATCGGCGGTGTCTGCCCAAGCGGTGTGGCCGCTAGCTCTGGCGATGCGGGCTGCTTCTGTGGGGGGTGTGGCCAGCACGATGGCATCAAAATTTTGAGTAAATAGGGCACTTCCCGTACGTTCCATATGGGTAAGTTGCTCTGAATTTGATAGCGATTCAATTTTTGTAAGGCGCTCGCCTAGGCGCACTTCGCAGCCACGCTTGGCGAGCCATGCGGCGGCGGCTTGGGGGAAGAGGCTGCCTAGATCGGTTTTGGGGAGGAGGAGGTTGGAGCTGCCCATGTCCTCCTGGGTCGATGCGAAGAGTGAATCTTTGAGGATGCGCAGGAAGACTTGGCCGCTGGCGCGGTCGGCCAGCGTGTTGAGCGCGGAGACGCACAGGGGCTCGATGAGCATTTGCATCACGGGCTGGGTGATGCGCTTGCACAGGGCTGCGACTGTGGTGTGGGGCTCGCATTCGAAGCCACTCAGCCGCCAAAGGGCTGCGGCGCGGAGGAGGGAGAGTTTGTCTGGCCAGCTCCAGCCTTTTGCTTT
>JAAFHN010000283.1 GCA_013298415.1 Comamonadaceae bacterium | reverse complement strand
CACCTGGTGCAAACGGCACCACGATGCGCACCGGCTTGCTGGGCCAGGCTTGCGAAAACGCTACGCTATTTGCAGCAACAAATGCAATAAACGCCAGGACAGGGGTGCAAAAACGTCTAAAAATCATCGCCATCGTCTCCTTCGAGTGCCCCACAGCGTATCCGCACTTGGGTTGAAAGCAACTGCCCTGCCACCAAGCCCAGATCAAGAGCCAGTTCATTGCAATGCGACACCACTCCTTCGCGCCAGGTGCTCTGAGCGCTCCCGATGCAGGCTGAGTGGTGCGAAACGGTACAAGCCGCCAGACCTTCGCGCTCAAGCATCGCAAGCCCGGCGATGCCAGCCCCATTTTTGCCCACACCGGCGTCGTTGAACACCGAAAGCAAGGGCCGCGCTGCAATCGCATAGCGCGCCGAACTGCTGCCCCCGTGGGAGCCGCTCACAGCCACGCAGCCCGCGTCTGCGGCTGAAAGCTCGGTGATGGAGTCCACTAAGCGCAGTTGAGGCATGCGTGAATGCTTTTTGAATGCGGCGACGCGCTGCTTAGTTCAGCGCGCGCCGAAACGCGCGCTCGCCGCTCAGCCCAGCCGAACGCTGGTGCGCACCGCGCCCGCGCGCGCAGCCCGGGCCAACACGCCCACTTCCGAGCCCGCAGGCCCTTGCAGCACCCACTCGGCCACCGCGATGTCGCTGGTGGGCTCGGTATCCGGCCAAAAGCTCGTGCCGCTTTGCTTGTGGCTCCAGCCGGTGAGCTGGCCGAGCTCCACCCGGGGCAGCGCGCCGAAGCTTGCGCCGCTGTTGCCGACGGTCGAGACCACGCTCACGCCTTCTGGCAAGCTCAGTTGGGCCAGGAGCGGTGGCACTTGCTTGCGATCTGCGGCGCGCTTGCTCACCGTGCTGGGCAAATAGCCCGTGTTTTGCAGCTCCACGCGCACGCGCCACAAATTTGCACCAAGTGCCACCACGCTGGTGGATCGAAGCTCGAGCTTTGGCGACATCAGCGCCTGGTGCAGCAGCCAAGCCGGAAACTTCGCCACCTCGCGCTCCAAGCGCTCGGCGGGCACATTGCTGATGAAGTGCACGGTATCCCAGCCGCCGATTTCTACTTTGCCCAGCTCGGGGTGATCGAAGGGCTGCCAATCCACAAAAGCCTTGCCGCCGAGTGCCTCGTCATTCCACTTCATGAGCTTGAGGTCATCTTCTTCCGGATGCTCGCGAAACCAATCGATGTACTCGTATTTTTCAATGCCCGCCTCGCGCATCGGGCTCCAGATCTCCACAGTCCAGGTGTAGATGCCCAAATGGTCGTACACCCAATCAAAGGTGCCCGTGATCACCTCTTTCGGGTGGTAGCGAAACTCTTCGTACACACCGATGGCCGGGTAGCCGGTGAGCGCCTCGCCCTTTTTGCCCACGGCTTTGTAAACCCACAAGTCTTCTGGCGCCATTTCTGTGTCGGCTTGCGTGCCAAAGGGCCGCAGCAGCACGCCGCTGAAGGTGTGAAAACTGATCGCGCCCGTGATGTTGGGGTGATCGAAGAAAAACTGCACCACGGCGCGTACTTCCGGCTCGCTGGTGGGGTAGATCGACGCGCCCAGTTGCTCGAATTCTTGCCGCCATTCGCCTGGGAAGTTGCGGTTCAAGTCAATGCCTTGCTCGGGCTTGTTCACGCGGATGCGGGTGCCGTCAAAGTGCACTGGGTCTGCGAATCGGCCTTCAGGAATCACGCGGAAATACTCGCCGCCCGCTTCAGCGGGATCGCGTTTCACCATCACGCGTGGATCCTTGGGATGGCACTTCCAATGCCCCTGTGGATCGCGGATGCGCAGGCGCAGGATGCGGCCGTCGCCATTGATGTCTTGCGGCTCAAAGCCCTCGATGGCATCGCCGAAGCCTTCGAGCGCTGCCGGATACTTTCGGGTGGAAGAGCGCACGAACTTCGGCGAATCAGCCAGCGCCCACTCTGCGCCATCGGGGTTGATGCGCGGGCAGATATAGAAAGTGCGGCTGTCGAGCGCGCGGGTCACTTGCGCGTCCGTCCCTTCGTTTTCCACCAGATAGTTCAGCCAGTACAAGTTTGCCGTACTGGCGCTCACCTCGACGCTGTGGATGTTGCCGTCCACCCAAAATGCAGGCTTGTCTTGCGGCTCACCGGAAGCAAAGCGCGTGACTGTGGCGAGCCAAATATCGCGGCCCTCGTGGCTTTTGCCGATGCTTGCCACGCGCACGAGATCGGGGCGCTTGGCCGCGAGCGCGTGCAGCGCCGTGCTCAGCTCATCAAAACGATAGAAGCGGTTGAAATCAAAATGGGCCATGCGCTCAGGCCCATGAGCGCTCGCAAGAAGCGCCGCTCAATCGGCCACGGTGGTTGAAGATCTGCCGATTGTCCACACCAAACCGCCGCCAATGCTAGAGCCAGTGGCTTTTTTGAAGAGCGGGCTGGCCGCATTCGCCGCACCCGATGCGTCGTCGTAACGGTAAAAGCCAAAGGCTGTCCAATCACGATTGATCGGCATGCGCACATTGGCATCAATCCGTTTGGTCACCATGCCCGCCTTTCCCTCATACGCGGGGCGTGTGGCGTTGGCATAGGCCAGCGGCACGCCGTAGAGGAAATTGCCATAGCGCTGATCCGCCAGCACCAAGCTGCCTGCCAACTGCCAGCGCGCAGACCCCGCGCGGGTCATCCACTTAAGCTCAGGCTCAAGCACCATGCCACGATGCTGCAAGCCGTCTTTGAATTCGAGGACTGCTCGGTAGGGCAATTCGAGTCGCAAAAGGCTGCTGGGATCGGGCTTGGCGAGCGTGAATTTGGCACGAGGACCAAACTCAAACTGGAACCCCAAGCTGGGCATGCCTGCGCGGGCCTTCACGTCGGCGCTCGAAGCACCCAATGCTGCTGCCAAGCCCACGTCGAATTCCAAACGCTCTTGCTTCACCACGCGGGCGCCCAGGGTATCGCCGTCGGCGCGAAACACTTCGCCCCGATAGATGAACCAGGGCAGCACCGCGCCGCGAGATTTGCTTTGTTCAGCGCCAATGTAAGCGGGCGCGCGAATGCCAAAGCCGCTCAAGCCGTATTCCCACAGGGGTTTGGCCTCTTGAGCGCTCACGCTCGCCCCGGCAATCGCGCTCAAAAGAGCCACGCCGATCCGCATCTGTCCATTCATAGAAATCTCTCTTTTTCGCGTGCTAGAGTGCCCGCATGACTGATCCACAACCCCTGCGTCAACCGAGTGTGCACGACACCAGCGTTTTAGCGTTTGAAGACCCCGAATTCTTGCAGCGAAGAGAAACCCGTGGGATTCGCCTGCAATTGGAGATGATGAAGGCCGATTTGGGCCAGCAAGCAGAGGGCGTGAGCAAAACGGTGGTGGTGTTTGGCAGCGCGCGCTTCAAATCCGCAGAGGAAGCAAACGCCCAACTCGCTCATGCGCAGGCAAGCGCTGACGCTGACGCCCTCGCTGCGGCCCAACGCGCTGTGGCCAACAGCGTGCATTACGAAAATGCCCGCCGCTTCGGCAAACTGGTGGCCGAACGCTGCGCAAGCCTGCCTGCCAGCGAGCGCCTCGTGATCTGCACTGGCGGCGGGCCAGGCATCATGGAAGCCACCAACCGAGGCGCGGCTGAAGCCGGCGCAAAGAGCGTGGGCTTGAGCATCGAGCTGCCTTTCGAGGAAAAGCCGAACCCCTGGGTGACCCCAAATCTGAGCTTTCGCTTTCACTATTTTGCGATTCGCAAGATGCATTTCATGATGCGCGCGCAAGCCTTGGTGGCCTTCCCAGGCGGCTTTGGCACGCTCGACGAGCTCTTTGAAGTGCTCACCCTGATCCAAACCCGCAAGGCTCAAGGCGTGCCGGTGTTCTTGGTGGGAGCGGCCTACTGGAAAGCGGTATGGAACCCGCAAGCCATGGTCGAAGCTGGCACGATTTCACCGCACGACTTGAAGCTCTTCACCCTCACTGACGACCTGGAAGCTGTTTGGCAAGGCATTGGCCGTTTCAACGGCATCACCGCCTAGCCAACGCCTCCACCAAGCAGCGCGCAAACTCCCGCTCACAAGTTCACGGCATGCACCCGGTTGCGCGGCGCGAGCTTCGCAGAGTGCTGCTGGCCGCTGAGCCACTGCCACACGTCAGGTGCGCTCCAAGCTTCGCCTTCATGCGAGGCTTCGGGCAACAAACTCACGGCGAAGTGAACTTGCAGCTGCGCGCCCACCGGTAAGGCATCCGATGGCACCAGGCTCTTGGCCAGTGCCTGCGTGGCTGCCTTCATGGCTGAAGCAGCGTCAACAGGCCCGTCGATCAAGAGCGCAAACTCTGCCTTGCCCATCCGGGCCACCGTGTCCACATCGCGCGCCACCCCCAGCAAGGCAGCCGCAGTGAG
>JAAFHN010000426.1 GCA_013298415.1 Comamonadaceae bacterium | reverse complement strand
ATCGGTGTTGCGCTCGTTGCGCTTCTCAGTTCGGTAGGCGGCGGTGCGGATCGATAAATCGCCGTCGGCCGAATCCCACTTCGCGCCGAATTCCAAGTTCACATTGGTCTCAGGCGGCGTGTTGCTGCCTGCGGGGTCAAGCTGGTAGAGCTCGCCGGAGGGATTGAAGCTCGTGCCGGCGCTGGCGTAGTAGCTGTGGCTGAAGCTCTTTGCGTCGCTGGCAGGTTGGAAAAGCACGCCAAGCTTCTTGCTGAGCACGCTGTCGGTGCGGTCGAGCGGGGTGAGCGGCAGGCTGCGCTCGTAGTGGGTGGCCAAGCGGTCGTGTCGCAGGCCCGCCACCAGCTTCCACGCAGGGGCCACTTCTGTGGTGGTTTGGCCATAGAAGCCTCGGGTTTGCGCATCAAAGCTGTTGGGCGCTGTGCGGCTTTGGCTGCTGAAGTAGTTCGCAGGCAAGGCAGGGCGTGGATCGGGTGAGAGGGCCAGTGTGCTGGGGTTGGCTACCGCGCCGCTGTTGGTCCAGCGTTCAGACTGCTCTTTTGCAAACTCTGCGCCCACGAGCAGCTCATGCTTCATGCCGAAGGCTGCGAGCTTGTCGGTGTAGTCGGTTTGGCTGGTGAGCGTGCGCTCTTCGCCACCGCGTGCAGGGCGGCCCCGGTTGATTTGGGTGAGGTTGGTGAGACTGGTGGCGTTGGCTCCCATGCGTGGCGCCGTTACCCACAAGTCTCTGGCGTAGTGGGCGGTGCGCAGGCTGGTTTTGAGCAAACCGGTGTCGCTGGTGCGCTGCTGGTAGGTGGCGGTGCTGATGGCTGCGCTGTTGCGCTCGTAGTCGGCGTTGGCCAAGCCGTAGAAGGTGTTCACGGGCACGGCCAGCGGCTCAGCCACCAGTTGACCAGGCGCGCGAAAGTAGGGCACGCCGTAGTCGGGGATGTTGCTTTCTTTCAAGTAGTAGTGCGCAAGCGTGAGCTGCTGAGGCGTGCCGAGACCAAACACGACCGTGGGTGCGATCGCCCAGCGGCGGTTGCTCACCTCATCCCTAAAGCTCTTCGCATCGTGGGCGAGCGCGTTCACGCGCAGCACTGTTTCTTCGCCCAGCACTTGGGTCAGGTCGGCAGTGGCGCGCTTGTAGCCATGATTGCCGAGGGTGGCCGTGATTTCGCTGCCGCCGTAGCGGTGCGGCGTTTTGCTGACCTGATTGATCAAGCCACCCGCGCTACCACGCCCGTAGAGCATGGATGCACTGCCGCGCAGCACATCGATGCTTTCCAAATTGAAGGTTTCGCGGTTGTACTGAGCCACATCGCGGATGTTGTCCAGGTACAGATCACCGACGACGGAGAAGCCGCGCAGCGTGATGTTGTCGCCCACGCGGTCGCCCTCGCCGGCGTTGAATGTGAGGCCGGCCACGTTGCGCAGCGCTTCTTTGAAGGTGTCTGCGCCCCGGTCGTGCATCAGGGCCTCGGGGATCACGGTGACGCTGTTGGGAATGTCGGCCAGCGCTTGGTTGCTGCGGCCCACGCTGCTGCGCCCAGGGTTGTAGCCCATGGCTTCGCGGCCGTTGGCCTGGCCTTGCACTTGGATGGGGCGCAGTTTCACCACGGGCTCCTTGGTGGTGGCGCTGCTGCTCGAAGGCTGGTTGGGTTCGGCGGCCTTCGCGTCTTGCGGCTCAGAGGCGGGTGCGGATTGGGCGAAGGCTGGGTTTGCGAGGCTGGCAGCCAAAAGTGCGACGCCGACCGCGGTGGCCAATGAGCTCGCGGGCTGGCTGGGGAGAGCGCCGGTGAGTGCAGACGCGAAAGCGCCGGTGAATGCGGAGAAGGGAGCACAGCTCTTTGAAGAAGTCATGCCTTGATTCTATCGCAAATGCGAATAGATCGCATTTGCGATGGCTTGCATGGGCTTAATCAAAAAACATAGCAGCGAATGACGAAAACATATGGACAGAGATGGAAAAGATCTGAAATTTTGGCATGCGGCGCCTAGCGCGAACAGTTGCTGGTGCACTGAATCTGCACAGCTTCCACGGGTAGCCCCTGGTGGGCAAGCGCCACCAGCGCGCCCGGGGTGGTCACCACTGCGGTGCAGAGCTCGGTCGGCCCTGGTTGCCGCTCAAAGTAGCGCACCTGAATGCGGTCCGGTAAGCGATAGACGCCGTCGATCCGCACCGCTGCGCAGCCACTTGGGCGGCTCCCAAGCCAGATGCCGACGGCGGCTTGGGTGCTGAAGTTCAGCGCGGGCGGGCCAACGGGGGTGTTGCGATTGCCCTGCATGTCGTTCCAGAGCGCGTTGTAGCTCGCGTTGTCGCGGGCTACCCGGGTGCGCGCGGCGGTGATCCCGGTGAGGCGGTAGTCATCGATCACGGTGTAGTCGAGCAAAGTGGGCTGCGGTTCGTCCTTGCCTTCTCCCCCGCCGCAGCCCGCGACCGCGGCAACCAAGAGGCTGAGTACCGCACGCCGAGGCGCGCTGAGTTGGGGCTTGTGCTTCATGAGAAAACTCCTATAAATGGAAAAAAAGCCCATAAATAGGAGTATGCAGAAAAACTTCGAACCTGGCAACACGAGGCGTTCGCAGGGCCGAGTGTTTCGCCAAGCCACCGCGAAATGTCGAATCACAAAGCATTGCTGTCGATGCTGCGACGTATGGCCTCGAACGACGGCCACAGCCAGAACCAGCTCTCAACAATGCGGCCACCTCTTCATTTGGTCAACCCGTTAGGAGCCTTTTGTGATCCCTAAAACCATTCCAACCCCGCAAGGTTCGCGCCGCTTCCAAATGGCTGCGCTTGCCGCGGCCGCATCGCTCGCAAGTGGCGGCCTGCTCGCCCAAGCGGCACCAGAAATGTGCCTGCGAGACGGCTACATGCGGGCCAATGCCGCTCAGCAATGCGCGCCCAACTACACGGCGACCAGCAGCCTGGCCTGCGTGCAAAACGTGTGCCCCTGGTATGCCCAAAGCAGCAGCGGCCTGGTTTGCCACAACACGCAAACGGTGCATCCGAACCTCGCAGCCAGCAGCCTGGGCAGGCCGACCGATGCGGCCGCCCTCAACTTCATCGAAGCCTATGTGGCGCGGGCGCCGCAATTCATCGATCCGTTCAGCCACCTGCCACTCAAGCCTGAGCAGCGACCCTCATTCAATCAACCCGGTGCTGCCGCCATTGCCCAGGACCTTCAACAGGCGCTCAGCGCCATCGGCCGCGCACTGCCGAGAACCTTGG
>JAAFHN010000374.1 GCA_013298415.1 Comamonadaceae bacterium | reverse complement strand
AGCTGAGCTTGAGTTATACTTTTATTTAACTTTGGATTCGATGACACCATGCACACCACCACACTTCGCCGAGTCGGCGGCTCCGTCATGTTGGCCGTGCCGCCCGCCTTGCTCAAGCTGCTCGCACTCGATGCCGAATCCAGCGTGGGCCTTTCACTGGACAAAGGTCGCCTCGTGGTGCATCCCCAGCCCGCCCCGCGCTACACGCTGGAAGACTTGCTGGCTAAATCCGACTATGGCTTTGAGCGCAGCGAAGAGGAGCGCGAATGGCTCGATGCGCAGGCCGTGGGCAAGGAGCTGCTTTGAAGCGCGGTGACATCTACCTCGTTTCGCTCGATCCCACAGCAGGCCACGAGCAACGCGGCAGCCGCCCCGTGCTCGTCGTTTCGCCCGATGCCTTCAACCAAGCGACGCAGTTGCCCGTCGTGCTGCCGATCACGAGTGGCGGCGATTTCGCGCGGCGCTTGGGGTTTGCCGTGGAGATTCAGGGCATCAACACCACAGGCATCGTGCGCTGCGATCAACCCCGCGTGCTCGACCTGAGCGCCAGGCATGGCCGCAAAGTGGACTCGCTGCCAAAGGCTCAGTTGCAAGAAGTGCTGGCAAGGGTCGCAACGATCTTTGAGTAGCGGCGCGGGCAGGCTGAGCGGGCAGGCTAAGCGGATAGGGTTGACCGCAGCACTCGACCCATGCTTTTGCGCTCTGCTGGATCAGTTTTGCAAAAGAGCCGGTGGATGGCAAGACGCGCCCCTGTCCTAGATCCCTGAACAATCCGGCAAGCTCGACCTCAGCGCCAACCGAGAGCTGCTCATCGCTGCGCTCGCCCGCATTTTTGTTGGATTGCAAGATCTGACCCCGCGCTCGCTGACCCCGCGCTCGTGACCCCGCGCTCGCTGCACGTGACGCCGTAGGCGGTTGACGCCAAATGGCCCGCAGGCCACGAGCAAGACGACCATCGTGGCACGCAGTCGGTGCTCAGTTTGAGCGAGGGGTTAGGCGCGACCGCGTGCCGCACCCTCACTTGCTCTTGCACCGGTCCACCAAGCGCCCAACGAATAAGTTGCCACCATCGTAGCGACCATAGCCCGAGATTGCCTTGGTGTGAACAACCTTCTTGGCCGCTTCATCGACCGTCCATGTTTCCACAACCATCCGCTGCCCTTCTATGGCTACGCAGATGAGCGAGTTGGAGGTGGTTGGCTTACATGCCAGATCAGACGGAGAGATTGAACCTGAGTCCTCGTTAATGACTACTTGAAAGGTCTTTCCGGAGTAGCCGTCGGAGCTGGTGTTGTAGGACTCTGCCGCCCTCGTGGATTGGCCTTTGAAATCGGTGGCCTGCCAGCACTTGGCTAGTGCTGAATTGCAAGAAAAAACGAAAAGCGTGACCGCGATGAGCGTCATGCGCTGGGAGGAAAGGGACGGGTCCATGTGACACCTAACGTTCGAGCTAAGCGGGCGACGACAGCACGACGCTGGGCCCGGGTTGGAGAAAATGTATTGCGTACCGCCAGACCAGACCCGGTGGCTTGCTGTTGGTGCACAGCTGGAGCGAGGTGTTAGAGCTCACCGCGCTACCTCAGCACTGGTAGCGGTCTTTGATGTGGTCGTTGTAGTAGCCGCCCTTTGAAGCAGCCCGAACGAGGCCCTCAAACACATGCTGTGGAACGCCGCAGAAATCGTACGTATGACCCTGGGCGAAGGTGATCTTCATTCGTCGGCTTGAGGGGTCGTACCCAATGGCCGAGATCGCGGACGAACTGACGCGAATCATTTGCATGAGATCTCCGACTATCTCTTCTTCGCTTGAGCGAGGGCTGACCCGGCTGCTGACTTTGATGCTGCGCTGGTTCTGCCGTCTCTCATTACTGCTGAAGCCGCAGTGGCCGCTTTCTGTGACGTTACCTTTGGCGGCGACACCTGGGAAAGCGAGCTTCCTGCTGCGCTGTTGGATGCCTTGCCTGTTGAGGTGCTCGAGAGCACCCTGGAAGCCTTGCTCGCAACTTTGGAAGTGGTGATCTTTGTAGCCATGCGATGGTCCTAGAGTTGACTGGATAAACGTACAGTAACAGCATTTTTGGCGTTTGGCAACCGATGGATCGAATGGTCGCGCTTGCGAAGCCGCTTTGGTTATCCTGTCAGCCTTCACTTGTGGTGTCCACGCAAGGCACGAGCTACTTTTCATTTGCACCACGTGCTCCCGGCGCGGCAGCTGCCGTAAGTGATTGAATTGAGACCGTTTTCGCGCTTCAGTCGGCGTGCTAACCAGGATAACTGAACGGCGCGAAGCCCTCAGGTTGACTTGTCATCTGCCGGCCGGGCGTGTCGGGTGCGATTGATTCCGCGGGGTTCATGAGGCACTCTCAAAAACATAGCATCAAACAATGAAAATGCCTGGACAGAGGGCGAAAAATGCTTGAAACATTGCTTCGGCGGCGACAAAAACGCCTCGCGACCACCCAGTTCACCCCGCATCCTTAAACGCCACCAGCTGATCCAAAGCCGGAAACTCCGCGGCCCGCTTTTCTTTCATCGCGGCCACGGCTTCATGTACGTGGGCGTTGCTCCAGATGCCGGCTTGGAGCCAGCCCATTTGCTTTAGGGCGTCTTCCGTGGCGTGGTCGCGGGCGTAGTGGATGGCTTGTTTGGTGCCCCAGATAGCGATAGGCGGCTTGCTGGCGATTTCTTGGGCGCATTGCAAAGCGGCGGCGAGCGTGGCTTCTTGGGTGTCAAACACCTCGTTCACCAGGCCGTAGGCGCGTGCTTTGGCTGCCGTCATGCGGCGGCCGGTGTAGGCGTATTCCTTGACGATGGCCTCGGGGATCAGCTTGGGCAGGCGCTGCAAGGTGCCCACATCGGCCACCATGCCGATGTTGATTTCTTGGATGCAAAAGAAGGCATCGGCACTGGCGTAGCGGATGCAGCAGGCGGTGACCATGTCGACAGCGCCGCCGATGCAGCCGCCGTGCAGCGCCACGATCACGGGGATGCGCAAGCTCTCCAGCTTGGTGAAGGTGGCTTGCATGTCTGTGAGCGAATCAAAGATCGCGGCGCGGCCTTCGGGGCTTTGGTCGTTCATTTGGATCGCGCTCGAAAACTTGTCGAGCGCCATGCCTGCGCTGAAGTGTTTGCCGGTGGATGAGATCACCAGCGCCCGGGCTTTGCCCGCTTTGTGCAAGTCGGTCAGGATGCCGTCTAGCTCGCGCCAAAAGCGGGGGTGCATGGTGTTCATGGCCTGTGGGCGGTTGAGCACCAAATGCGCCACATGGCCGATGTGTTGCAGGCTGAAGCAGCTGGTGGTGTTGGCTGCAGGCGTGTGGGGGGCGGTGGGGCTGGCGGTGTTCATGCCCAAACTGTAGTGCAGGCCACGCGGCTCAGAGTCACTTGCGCGCCTGAGTTCAGCGCCATCAAAAAGCATAGCAATGAATGCAATAAACACCAGGACAGAGGTTTGATTTAGCTCAAAAATCGGGTGAAAAGGAGGCTGCGGGCAGGCTTGCGGCATGCCGGCAGGCGAATCGAAGCATCCGGGCTAGACTGCGCAGATGACGCCCACTCGATCTGCCGCCAAGCCGATTTCAGCTCAGACCACGCCGCGTGGCCCT
>JAAFHN010000273.1 GCA_013298415.1 Comamonadaceae bacterium | reverse complement strand
ACGGCTGGGACCTTCTTGGATGGCCGCATCCACATCGGACTGCAAAACCACAGCGCGGGCAGGGCGGGCGATCCGCCGGCGCTGCGCCTGTCTGCACGACTCAAAGAACTCCAGCTGCCGCAAGGCCGTTTGAAAACCGGCACGCCGCCGCGCATCGATGGCCGTAGCATCGATTTCAGCCAACTCACCGAACAACCGGGCGATGGCATGCCGGGCTCTGGCTCCGACCGTGTGCCGGTGTTCAGTGTGATGGGGCACGCGAGCCTTCATCCGCGCCAAGTGCCGTGCTGGATCACACACACCAACGAGCGCACCCACGCGATCATCCGATCCGGCTTTGACCGCAGCCCCATGTTCACCGGCGTGATCGATGGCGTGGGGCCGCGCTATTGCCCGAGCGTGGAAGACAAGGTGAACCGATTTGCCAACAAGGAAAGCCACCAGATCTTTTTGGAGCCCGAGGGCCTGAGCACCCACGAGTTCTATCCCAATGGCATCTCCACCAGCCTGCCCTTTGACATCCAGCTCGGCTTGGTGCGCAGCATGCGCGGTTTGGAAAACGCGCACATCCTCCGGCCCGGCTATGCGATCGAGTACGACTACTTTGACCCGCGCGCGTTGAAAAGCAGCTTTGAGACGCGCAGCATCGGCGGCTTGTTTTTTGCCGGCCAGATCAATGGCACCACAGGCTATGAAGAGGCGGCGGCGCAAGGCATGTTTGCCGGCATCAACGCGGCGCTGCAAGCTCGGGCCTTGACTGGCGCATCTGCGTTGATCGATGCGGGCGATGCTTGGTTGCCCCTGCGCCACGAGGCTTACCTGGGTGTGTTGGTAGACGATCTCATCACCAAAGGCGTGACCGAGCCCTACCGCATGTTCACCAGCCGCGCAGAGTTTCGCCTGCAACTGCGGGAAGACAATGCAGACCTTCGCCTCACCGAAATCGGCCGCAAGCTCGGCTTGGTGGGTGATGCGCAATGGGCAGCGTTCAATCGCAAACGCGAGGAAGTTTCACGTGAAACACAGCGTTTGAATGCAACCTGGGTGCGGCCACAAACCCTGGCTCCGGGTGAGGCGCTGCGTGTGATCGGCCAAGACATCGACCATGAGTACAGCCTTGCCGACCTGCTGCGCCGCCCCCAAATCCGCTACACAGACTTGATGGGCTTGCGCATGAACAGCGGTGAAACCGCATCCAGCACGGCGCTATTGCGGCTGCAAGAAGATGATGCCCTCAGCGAATCCGCATGGCAAGCGTTCACGCAAGGCCAAGCCCAAGATGTGGGCTTGGGGCAGGGCAGCGAAGTCGCCTGGCCAGCGCCTTTGCTTTGCGATGCAGTGCAAGAGCAAGTGGAGATCAGCATCAAATACGCGGGCTACATTGAGCGCCAACACGATGAAGTGCAGCGCCAAGCCGCACACGAAAACCAGCGCCTGCCCGTGCCCATGGATTACAGCGAAGTGAGCGCGCTCAGCGTGGAAGTGCGGCAAAAGCTCAACAAGCATCAGCCCGAAACCTTGGGCCAAGCTGGCCGAATCTCGGGCATCACGCCTGCCGCGATTTCGCTGCTCAGCATTCATCTCAAGAAGAAAAACCTGCTGAGCGCTGCCCAAACTAAAGTGGCCGAGCAAGCGGATCTCGCCGCGTGAGCGAAGCGATCACACATGCTTTAGAGCCTGGTTTGACCCAAGGCTTGGTGGCTTTGGGTCTGCAGGCCAGCGCCTCACAGACACAAGATTTGCTGCGCTACGCCGATGCGCTGCTGCGCTGGAACGCCACATACAACTTGACTGCGGTGCGCTCGCCCGAAGAGGTGCTCACGCACCACTTGTTGGATTGCCTGGCCGTGCTTCCCAAATTGCCCGAGGCCAGCGCGCTGAGCGTCATGGATGTCGGCGCGGGCGGTGGCCTGCCGGGCGTGGTGTGGGCCATCATGCGGCCGAATTGGCAGATCACCTGTGTGGACGCCGTGGCCAAAAAGATGGCCTTCGTGCAGCAGTCTGCAGGCCTGCTTGGCCTTCGAAACCTGCGCGGCCAGCACGCCAGGCTGGATGCCAAGCGGCCCAGCCCTGAGCTGCGCGGTCAAGCCTTTGACCTCATCACTTGCCGCGCGTTTTCCTCGCTGGCCGACTTCGTGGCCCTCACCAAGTTTCACGTGAAACATGCCGAGTCGCATGCCGATCTTTCCGCACCCGCCGCGCCGAAAGCCCCCTGGCTGGCACTCAAAGGCAAGCACCCCGATGCTGAAATCGCCGCGCTGGATGGCGCCGCCGCTCTGGTGGCTGTGGAAGATTTGGCGGTGCCGGGCTTGAACGAAGCGCGCTGTCTGGTATGGTTGCAACCCGCGCCGAGGGTGTAGCGCGGCACATTTTCGAGGGCAAAAAGCATGTTTGGCATCTCTGACTACGGCGCTTTCTGTGTGGCCGTGATCGTGTTTTTGATGGTGCCTGGCCCAGGCAATTTGGCACTCATCACCTCCACCGCCAAGGGCGGATTGAAGGGTGGTGCGGCCGCCACCCTGGGTGTGATCGCTGGCGACCAGGTGCTGATGTGGATGGCGGTGGCAGGCGTGGCCGCGATCTTGCAAGCCATGCCGAGCGTGTTTCAGGCTGTGCAGTGGTTGGGCGCGGGGTATTTGGTGTACCTGGGCATCAAGATGTTGATGGCCAAGCCTGGCGGCGCGCCTGTGTTTCACATGGAACCTCGCCGCTTTTTCCAGCAATCCATGGCGATCACCTTGCTCAACCCCAAGGCCATCGTGTTTTACATGGCCTTCTTCCCGCTGTTTGTGAACCCCAAAACCCATCTCGGCCTGTTGAGCTTTGCCGCGATGGCAGCCACCATCGCCGTGATCACCGCCTTGTACTGCGTGGTGGCGGTGGGCCTCACCCATGTGTTTGCCGAGCGCATGCGCGCCAACCCAAAGGTGGGTGCGTGGCTGGAGCGCCTGGCGGGCCTCACTTTGGTGGCGTTTGGTGTGAAGCTGGTTGCGGGGAAATGAGATGAAGGTTTTTTGCATTGCCAATCAAAAAGGCGGGGTGGGCAAAACCACCACCACCGTGAACTTGGCGGCAGGCTTGGCCAAGGTCGGCCAGCGCACACTTTTGATCGACCTTGACCCCCAAGGCAACGCCACCATGGGGTCGGGCATCGACAAACGGCAGTTGAAGCTTTCGGTGTACGACGTGCTCTTGGAATCGGCCAGCATCTTGGAAGCGCGCGCCAAATCCGAAAAGCTGGAAGAAAGCGGCTGTGGTTACCACGTGCTGGGGGCCAACCGTGAACTGGCTGGTGCCGAGATCGAGCTAGTGAACTTGCCGCGCCGTGAGCAGCGTTTGAAAGCAGCGCTTGTGCACGCCCAAGCGCACTACGACTTCGTGCTGATCGATTGCCCGCCCTCGCTCAGCCTGCTCACGCTCAACGGCCTGTGCAGCGCACACGGCGTGGTGGTGCCGATGCAGTGCGAGTATTTCGCACTCGAAGGCCTCACCGATTTGGTGAACACCATCAAGCAAGTGCACGCCAACCTGAACCGCGAGCTGCAACTCATTGGCCTTTTGCGTGTGATGTTTGATCCCCGCATCACCTTGCAGCAGCAAGTGAGCGACCAGCTCAAGGGCCACTTTGGCGAAAAGGTGTTCAACACCATCATCCCGCGCAATGTGCGCTTGGCCGAAGCACCCAGCTATGGCCTGCCGGGCGTGGTGTTCGATGCCAATGCCAAGGGCAGCGTGGCCTTTGTGGAATTCGCCCGCGAAATGGTGCAGCGCGTGGGGGGCTCCAAGGAAAAAGCCCCGGCATGAAGCCCCAGGGCAGACTAACGGTCTTGATCTTGCCCGGCTGGCAAGACAGCGGGCCCGCGCATTGGCAAAGCTTGTGGGAAGCCGAGCACGGCGATATTCGCGTGGTGCAACACGACTACATGCGCCCCAAACGCGGCGACTGGATGGCCCGGCTTGATGAGGTGCTGCTGGACCGCATCGCACCCGGCGGCAGGCCAGCGCTGATCGCTGCGCACAGCTTGGGCTGCCACCTGGTTGCGGCATGGGCGGCGCACTCGAATCACACCCACCTGATTGCGGCTGCCTTGCTGGTCGCGCCTCCCGATCTGGCGCAGGCCGATTGGCCGCTGGAGCTGCGCAGCTGGCAGCCGCCAGTGCTGCAAAAGCTGCCATTTCCCAGCCTGGTGATGGCATCCAGCAACGATCCGTTTGGCAGCCTGCAAGCTCAAGCGCAGCTGGCCGAAGCCTGGGGCGCGAAGCTGCACAAGCTGGGCGACAAAGGCCACATCAACGCCGACTCCGGCCTGGGCAACTGGCCGCAAGGCCGTGAATGGTTACAAGGGCTTCCCGGACTTGCTCAGGCCTGAATTTGAGGCAAAACACCGCCTCTGTCCAGGTATTCACAACACTTTCTGCTATAAAAAAAGTAGTTCTATGGTCACCAAAAAACCCAAAGGCTTAGGCCGCGGACTCGAAGCCTTGCTCGGCCCCACCGCTGCCGGCAACGACGCGCTCGATCAAGCTACCGCAGAAGTGGCCGCTACCAGCCCGCATGCCCTCTCGCTCGACGACATGG
>JAAFHN010000045.1:2926-11210 GCA_013298415.1 Comamonadaceae bacterium | reverse complement strand
GCCTCACCCCTGCGCCAGCGCGTGCAATTCGGCCAGTGTGTTGGCATTGGCGAAGGCGCTGCCATCGCTGGGCTGGTCGAAGCGCAGGTGAACTGTTTCGTGCTGCGCCGTCCACGCATCGATTTTTCTGCCGCCGCCTTGGGTGAAACGCACGAGGCTTTCCAGCAGTTCAGCGCGCAGCAGGCAAAACACGGGTTGCGCGCGCCAGTGGATCGCACCGGTTTTGTCGGTTTCTGCGGCCTCGACAACGGCAACATCTGCGTTGCCGATGGCGTGTGCCAGGCGCTGCACGTAGTCCAGCGGGAAGAGGGGGCTGTCCACCGGGCAAATGGCGAGGTAGGGCGTTTGGCAGTGCGCTAGGCCGGTGAGGAAGCCCGCAAGCGGCCCGGCGAAATCGGGCAGTGCGTCGGGCCACACGTCTGCGCCCAGCGATTCGTAGGCCGACAAATTGCGGTTTGCGTTGATGATGACGCTGCTGACTTGGGGCCCAAGCCGCATCAGCGCATGGGCTGCCAGCGGCATGCCGCGAAAGTTTTGCAAACCCTTGTCCACGCCGCCCATGCGCGTGCCTTGGCCGCCGCTCAGGATGAGGCCGGTGATTTGGTCAGGCGTGATGTTTGGATTCAAGTCAGCCACCGATGTAACTCATTTCAACCCGGCGAGCGCCCGGCTCGCTGGCCTCCGGTGGCTGCATGGCCCGCAGTTGGCTGTAGCGATCCGTGCGGCCAGACCACAGGGCTGAGATGCTGCCTGCAATGTCCTCATCGGATGCGCCTGCGCGCAGCAATGCCCGCAGATCGTGGCCATGCGTGGCAAAAAGGCAGAGGTAGATTTGCCCCTCGGTAGACAGGCGAGCGCGGTTGCAATCGCCGCAAAACGCTTGGGTGACGCTGGAGATCACGCCAATTTCGCCAGCGCTCGCATCGTGGCCGCCGCCTGCCTTGGCATAGCCCCAGCGCTGAGCCGTTTCGCCTGGCGCGGCTGCATCTAAGGCCACCATTGGCCAGTGTGCTTGCAGGCGGGCGATCACGTCTGCGCTCGGCAGTACCTCGTCCATGCGCCAGCCGTTGGTGGCACCCACATCCATGTATTCGATGAAGCGCAGCACCACGCCCGTGCCTTTGAAAAACCGCGCCATCGGCACGATTTCGTGCTCGTTCGTGCCGCGTTTCACAACCATGTTCACCTTGATCGGCCCCAAACCCACCGCTTGAGCGGCCTCAATCCCGGCCAGTACGTCGCGCACCGGAAAGTCCACGTCGTTCATTTGGCGGAAGACCGTATCGTCAAGCCCATCCAAGCTCACGGTGACGCGCTGCAGGCCAGCCGCTTTCAATGCAGCTGCTTTTTTGGCGAGCAGGCTGCCATTGGTGGTGAGGGTGATGTCAAGCGGCGCGCCACTCGGCGTGCGCAGCTCGGCCAGCATGGCGATCAACACCTCGATGTGTTTGCGCAGCAGCGGCTCGCCGCCAGTCAAGCGCAGCTTGGTCACGCCCAAGCTGGCAAAGAGCTTGGCGGTGCGGGAGATTTCTTCAAAGCTCAAGAGCGCGCTTTGCGGCAGGTATTGGTAATCCTTGTCGAACACGCTTTTGGGCATGCAGTAGCTGCAGCGGAAGTTGCAGCGGTCGGTGACGCTGATGCGCAAGTCTCGCAGCGGCCGTTTCAGCGCGTCAAGCGGCATGGCGGGTGGCCTGCTGCTTGACAGGCTGGGCGCGGCGGGCAGGGCGCTTGGCATCGCCCGCCCGCTGGGGCGTTGATCGACCAAGGGAATCACGCGCTCGCTCATGGTGGTGCAGACCTAGACGCAGCGTGCGCCATCGACTTCGATGCACACCCCGCTGATGAAGCTGGCTTCGTCGCTGGCCAAGTACAGGCATGCATTCGCCACATCCGCTGCGGTGGAAAAACGGCCGAGCGGGATGGAGGCGAGAAACTTGGCTTTGCGCGCGTCGTCAAGCGGGCCGCCGGCAAATTCGGCGCTTAAGCCCGTGTCGGGGTTGAAAACGGGGTTGATGCAGTTGACGCGGATGTTGTCGGGGCCGAGTTCTGCGGCCAAAGATTTGCTGGTGGTGATGACTGCGCCTTTGCTGCCGTTGTACCAGCTGAGGCCGGGCCGTGGCCGCACGCCAGCGGTGGACGCGATGTTGATGAAGCTGCCGCCGCCTTGGGCTTTGAACACGGGCACCACAGCCAGCGTGCTCCAGTAGATGCTTTTCATGTTGACGGCGTAGCAGCGGTCAAACGCTTCTTCGTCCACATCCAACGCGCTTTGGTTGCGGTGTGTCCAGCCCGCGTTGTTGATCCACACGTCGATTCGGCCAAACGCGGTTTGAGCTGCGGCCACGATGGCATCCATGCCTGCCCGCGTGGTCACATCAGCATGCTGAGCGACGGCCCCTGGAATGCGAGCGGCCACCGCTTGAGCTGCGTCTGCTCGGATGTCGGCCACCACCACCCGCGCGCCTTCTGCGCCCAAACACAGGGCAATGCCTTCGCCAATGCCACCGCCCGCGCCAGTGACGATAACGACTTTTCCTTCGATCCGGCGTGTCATGGTGTTTGCTTCCAATTCATGCGCAACACTTGAATCAAATTTAACATAATATACATCGTGCAAACCAAAAGAACTACCACGAGCCCTTGGGCAGTTGGGCCTTTGGTGGCTCAGATTTTTGAGGCTCTGAACTCGCGGGCCTAGGCTGTGCAGACATTGCTCGAATCGCGGCTTGCCCAGCGGCCACGGTGCTGGGCGCTGGGCTGGCCCCGACGGGCGCGGCGGCCGCACCCGCACCGCGCGCTGGCGTTTGCGCTGGCGCACCGGCTGACGCTGAGACGCTCGCACCCAGTGCCAGCTCCCGCAACAATTTAGCGGCATCGGGCCGCTGGCCGTTGACAGCGAAATCGAGCGCTGTCATGCCCTTGTCGTTTTTCAAGCGCCAATCGGCGCCTTCGTTGAGCAGCAGTTTCACAGTCTCGGCATTGCCATACATGGCGGCCATCATTAGCGGTGTGCTTTTGTTCGGCGACTCGGCGTCGATGTAGGCGTGCTGCTCCAGCAGCTGCTTCACAAGTTGGGCATGCCCGCCGGTCGCGGCGTAATGCAGCGGTGTCCAGCCGGTCTTGTTCACGTCGGCATCCAAGCGCAGCAGCGCGTTCACCCAGTCTTCTCGGCCTTTGAGCGCCGCGATCATCAGCGGCGTTTCGCCCAAATTGTTTCGCGCGTCGGGTTTGAGTTTCGGCTGGCGCAGCAGCACTTGAACGACTTCGCTTGACTCTTCGCGCACGGCAATCAACAAGGCATGCTCACCGTCGGCGTTGATGGTGTTGGCGTCAAAACCACGCGCGAGCAGTTGAGAAATCGAACTTGCGTCGTTTCGCTTAGCAGCCGTGAAAAACGCCTCGAAAGAATCGGCAACGGCGTTTACAAATCCAATAAAAACAATTAGATAGACCGCCAACTTAATGTATTGCTTTAACATGAACTGGCGATTCAGATCAGCCAATCTGAGCCGTAGCGTCAGAAAAAAGGGAGAAGAAGTTATCCGTGGTCGCCCGCGCCACGGCCTCCAGCTCCAAGCCTTTTTCGCTGGCCACCACCTGCGCCACATGCGGCACGTAGCTGGGTTCGTTGGTTTTCCCGCGATACGGAACGGGCGCGAGGTAGGGGCTATCCGTTTCGATCAGCGTGCGATCCAGCGGCGTGAAGCGCACCACTTCACGCAAATCGGCCGCGCTTTTGAAGCTGACGATGCCCGAAAAAGAGATGAAAAAGCCCAAATCCAAGGCCGCTTTGGCAACAGCCTGGGTTTCCGTGAAGCAGTGAAACACGCCTTTTGCGGGCGGCAAATCGCCGCCGAAGCCCTCTTCCTCCACAATGGCTAGCGTATCGTCGCTTGAGCTGCGGGTATGAATGATGAGCGGCTTGTTGCAGGCCCTCGCTGCGCGGATGTGGACGCGAAAGCGCTCGCGCTGCCAGGCCATATCGGCCACGCTGCGGCCATTGAGCCGGTAGTAGTCGAGGCCGGTTTCGCCGATGGCGACGACTTTTGGCTGCGCGGCCAGATCGAGCAAGGCTTGCACGCTGGGCTCGGTCACGCCCTCGTTATCGGGGTGAACGCCAACACTGGCAAAGAGGTTGGCGTGGCCGAGCGCGAGCGCGTGAACCGCGTCAAACTCTTCGAGGGTGGTGCAAACGCACAGGGCGTGTGACACCTGCGCTTCGGCCATTCGGCTCAACAGTGCCTGGTGCTGGCCTGCAAAGTCTGGGAATGTGAGGTGGCAGTGGGAATCAACGAACACGATCAAATCGTTTGCGTGGGGCGATCGCTGTTCAAATGCGCGCCCAAGATGGATTCGATCTTTTGCTTCAGCAGCTTGGTCTTTTCATCGGCGGGGAATTTCACCCCTACCCCTTGCGTGCGATTCCCAGCAGCGCGAGCTGGCGTGATCCAAGCTACTTTGCCGGCCACCGGGTAGCGCTGGGTGTCTTCAGGCAGGCTGAGCAGCACGTAGACGTCGTCGCCAAGTTTGTAGTCTTTCGCGGTGGGGATGAACACGCCGCCATCGGCAAACATGGGCATGTAAGCCGCATAAAGCGCCGCTTTTTCCTTGATCGCCAATTGAATGACGCTGGGACGTGCGCCAGTTGCGGCAGTGCCGGGTGCGGGAGTGCTCATGCCGCTAGTTTAGAGGCTTGCGGCCCTGGGAGCCAGGGGCTGCGTGTGCGCTGCTGGCCTGTTGCGCGAGCAGCTCCAGCAAGAGCTCAGGCTTCAGCGGATGGTGGGCGCGAGCCGCGTGGCCGCGCAACTGGTCTGCCCACGCCAAAAGCGCTGAGGCTGAGGCTTGCGGGGCGCTTACCAGTTGGGCCGTGCTGAAGAATCGGGGCGCGGCGCCACTGGCTCGGGCGAGTTGGTCGTGGCAGAGTTTTTGCAAGCTTTGCATCCAAGCGGCGGGGTCGGTGCCGTGCAGGCGCGTGAGGCCTTCCAGTTGACCGGCTGAGGCTTGCTGCGGGAGTCCTGCCCAGTCTTGCTGGTTGGCGTGCGCGTTCATCTGCAGCGCGGCGTGCGCCCTGCCCCCTGTGGCGTTCAGCCAGGTGCTGGCCGCCTCAGCGCTGAGGCCTGCGGCTTGCAGCCACGCCAAGCTGGCTTCGGCGCTGGGCCAGGTCAACGCTGTGCTCTGGCAGCGGCTGCGCACAGTGGGCAAAAGCGGTGCGCTGCCTTCTGTGGCCAGCAAAAAACGCAGCGCACCGGGCGGCTCTTCCAGCACCTTGAGCAAGGCATTGGCGCTGAAGGTGTTCATGCGCTCAGCGGGGTACACGAGGGCTACTTTGCCACGCTGGCGTGCTGGGGTGCGCTGCGCGAAGGCCACCATGGCGGCGGCATCGTCGGCGCGGATCTCTTTGCTCGGCTTGCGCTTTTTGTCGTCGATCTCCGCCTGCGCTGATTCAGAAAGCGGCCAGCCCACCTCGAGCGCCACGGTTTCGGGCATCAAGACGCGCAAGTCTGGGTGCGTGTGGGCGGCCAAAAGGTTGCAGCTGTCGCAGCGGCCGCAGGCATGGCCAGATTCGCGCTCCGCCGGCGCTGTGTCGCAAAGCCAGGCCTGAGCCAGCGCCAAGCTCAGCGGCCATTGGCCCATGCCGCTTGCGCCCTCCAGCAACACCGCATGGCTTCGGGCGGCAAGTGCATGCTCGAAACTTGCTTGGAGCCAGGGTGCCCAGGAGACGCCGTCGAGTGCAGGTTCTTGCGCGTTGCTCATGCTGGCGGGATTTTCGCGGCGCCGCTCTCAGATGTCGGCCACCAATCTCGGGACGCCGCTGCTCGCATGAGGCGGGCAAACACCTGCTCGGGCGTGCCACTGGCATCAATCACAGCGATGCGCGCGGGATCGGCGTCGGCCCTGGCACGGTAGCCGGTGCGCACGCGCTCGAAAAACGCCGTCGGCTGAGACTCAAATTTATCGGGCACGCGGGCCCCGGCCAGGCGAACAGCCGCGATTTCGGGTGCCAAATCGAACCAGAAGGTGGCTTCAGGCTGCAAAAGCCCTTCTTCAGCCTGGTTGGAGGCCGATTTTTGTGCTTTTTTACCGCTATGTCCTAGTATTTGTTGTGTTATTTGCTCTAATTTCGATAGCGTATGCAAATCGAAATCACGGCCGTAGCCCTGGTAGGCGAATGTGGCATCGGTGAAGCGATCACAGAGCACCCAATCGCCTCGGCTGAGCGCGGGCTCGATCACACGGGCCACGTGATCGCTGCGGGCGGCGAACATCAACAGCGCTTCGGTGCGCGCGTCCATCGGCTCGTGCAGCAGTTTTTCGCGCAGGCTTTCGGCAAGTGGTGTGCCGCCAGGCTCGCGCGTGAGCACCACGCGGATTCCGCAGGCGCGCAAGTGCGCGGCCAAGCCAGCGATGTGGGTGGACTTGCCTGCGCCGTCGATGCCTTCGAAGCTGAGGAATCGGCCACGCGCGGGCCAATCTGCTGTTGCCTGGACGGCATCTAAGGGCACTGGTTCGGTTTTCATCGGCCTCGAATGTACTTGTCCACGGCGCGGTTGTGCTCCGCCAAAGTCGCACTGAACTGGCTTGTGCCGTCGCCTCGCGCCACGAAGTACATCGCGTTGGTCGCTGCCGGTTGAATGGCGGCATCAATGGCAGCTTTGCCGGGCATCGCAATCGGCGTGGGCGGCAAGCCCGCACGGGTGTAGGTGTTAAACGGCGTGTCTGTCAGCAAATCCACTTTGCGCAGGTTGCCGTCAAACGACTCGCCCAGCCCGTAAATCACGGTGGGGTCGGTTTGCAAGCGCATGCCAATGCGCAAACGGTTGTGAAACACCCCAGCGATTTGCCCACGATCCGCGGCTGCGCCAGTTTCCTTTTCCACGATACTCGCCAAGATGAGCGCTTGCTCGGGCGACTGAAGCACCGTGGCTGCCGGTCGCTTGTCCCAGGCCGCGCTCAATTGCTTGTCCATTGCCAAAGCGGCAGCTCTCAGCACATCCAGATCTGTCTGACCGGTGGCAAATCGGTAGGTGTCTGGGAAAAATCGCCCCTCCACCCGTCCGCTGGCGATGCCCAAGCGTTGTGCAACGAATTTTTCGGCATTTTGCTGGCTCTGTCCTGGTATTGATTGAGCAAGTCGCTTCTCTTTTTGTAGCGTTTGCAAGATTTGGCGAAAAGTCCAGCCTTCCACAATCGTGAGTTGTCTCAGCACCTGCTGTCCGTCCACGAGCTTTTCCAGCAGGCGGCGAGGGGTGTCGCCGGGTGCAACTTCGTACTCACCGCTTTTGATGCTTCGGGCCTTGCCGCTGGCGCGCAGGAGGCCAACCCACGCCAGCTCGGTCAGCCACTTAGGAGCGGCGCTTGCGTTGCTCGCGGCCGCCGCGCTTCGGGCGACCTGGCCGGCAGATGCGCCCTGAGCGACCAGGAGCGGCGTGGATGACGCCGCAGGCTCCAGCATGGGCTGGTGAATCCACCAAAGGCCAATCGCAGCAAGCACCAAACCCGACAAAAAGATGAGCGCAAAAGCCCGCTTGAACCACTTGAACATGAGCGCCCAACGCCCTACTTTCTGATCACAACTCAGCGCTCATGATAATGCCGCGATGACATCTGAAACCAGCCCCAGCGTGCCTGCGCTACCCAGCACGGCCTCGGCCCCCCTGCCCGCCCTGCCCGACGGCGAATATCCGCTTCAACATCTGGGGGTGATCGAAGCCCAGGGTGAGCAGGCCGCAGCGTTTTTACACAACATGCTCACGCAAGATGTGCTTTTGCAGCCATTGCACTCGGTGCGCCTGGCCTCACTGTGCTCGCCGAAAGGGCGCATGCTGGCCTCAGGTTGGCTGTTGCGGCTGGCAGAGGATCGTTTTGCCTGGGTGATCCGCCGCGAGTTGGTGGAAAGCACCTGCAAGCGCCTCAAGATGTTTCAGCTGCGCATGAAGCTCACGCTGCGCGATTCAGGCGCCGACCACGCCTTGGTTGGCATGCTCGGCACTTGGCCTGCGTCGGCGGACGTTGAGCTGGCCCCAGCGGGTTGGACGGCGCGCTTAGGTTCAGTCGGCAGCACGCAACTTTGCCTGGCGGCCAGACATCCCAGCGCGGCGCCAGCGGGAGTCGACCCCGGCCCTTGGCTGCTGGCCGAAGTGCTCACAGGAATAGCGCAGGTGCACGCCGAGACCGCAGAAGCCTTCGTGCCGCAGATGCTGAACCATGAATCCGTTGACGGCGTGAATTTCAAAAAAGGCTGCTATCCGGGCCAAGAGGTCGTCGCTCGAAGCCAATTCCGAGG
>JAAFHN010000045.1:0-2916 GCA_013298415.1 Comamonadaceae bacterium | reverse complement strand
GATGCCCAAAGCGTAGCGGCTATGCGCAAGAAGCGTATCAGTATTTACACAGTGCTAGGCACTACAAATTCACCCGACAAAAACTCTCCAATGAAGACGCCCAAAAATGGGCGGAAAAGTGCGGAAGTCAGGTTTATGCGCCAACGGGCGCCCCAGCCGTCGGTAACGTGGTGACTTCAGGCGAAGGAAGCGAAGCAAGTGAGGTCGGCCAGGTAGCCCAGGTAGCGCCCGTGTCGGCAGGCGGTACCGGCGTTTGGCTCATCGCCGCCGTTCAAGTCAATGCGCTCTCAGAGGCTCAAGGACAGCTGCGGACGAACGGCGTTGCCCTGCAATCCGCCGCCCTTCCCTACGCATTGCGAGACGACATTTGAGCGCAATGACGAAGCCCTGACGTCGAGCATCAGCTCAGGCGAGGATCAGCGCGCTGGCTGCGGCACGAAGCCGCCGTTGCTGGATGGCGTTGCTGCCCCTCGGGCGGCAGGAGCGGCAGCCAACTGAGCGCGCGGCAACAAAAGCTGGTCCCAGATGTGTTGGGGAATCTGAAGCTTTGGCAAATCCAGCCTGAGTTTCGGCAGCATCGCCTGCGGCAACTTGGCGAGAAGGTCAAGGCGCTCTTGCGGTGTACCGAGCGCCTGGATCGCTTTCGCGTAGTACACCGCAGTCCGCTCTGGGTCAGGTGCCAAGGAAACATACAAGCTGCCAAGCCGCAGGTAGGAGTCATAGGCCAGGTGGGGCGCAATATTGGCCCGGGTTTCGAACAACTCGGTGGCGAGCGGCCAGTCTTTGGACTTCACAGCAACATTGAAGCCATTGGTGAGCAAATCGATGTCAATGATCTTTCGATTGAAAGCTTCTTTCACCATCGCGTGCGCTTTGTCTTGATCACCTTTCAAGTAAAGCGCTGTGATCTCGGCCCCCCACAGCGTGGAGAGCATGGGTTGCACCTTTCGGCCCCTTTGCACCCATTCGATGGCCTTGTCGTACTGGCCCATTTGGATCTGGCCGCGTGCGGCGTTTGCCATCATCGCCGTCACATACGGCCTTGAGCTGAGCACCGATTCCCAGATCCAAGTCGCGTTTTTCCAATCTCCCCATTTGGCAGCCTCGTCAGCCACCATGGGTGTGATTTTGCGATAGTGGGGGTTGATGGCCACGCCTCGCCGCAAATCTTCAAAAAGCTGCTTGCGTTGCCGATCCCAGCGCGGGCTGTTCGGATCGCCACTCTGCGTGATGCCCAAGGCAGCTTTCGTTGCGGTCACGATCAGGTACTCGCACTCGTAGGCTTTGTAGGAGATGTAGATCGACAGGGCTAGCGCTACACCAGAGGCGGCGCAGGCCACTTGGGACAATTCTGGTCGCCACTTCAAGCGCCATGCCGAGAAAATCGAGCGGTAGCCCAACCTCGCGTCTGAGGCAGCCAGTGCGCCAACGGCCAGCGCAAACCTCGCCCCAGTCGACGCCATCCGCCATGGAAAACCTGCATTGCTGACTGTCAAGAAGGCAAGGAGGGTGATCAGCGTGAAGGCCCGTAGCGGTGCCTCTGAGCGCTCTTCATCGGTTTTCGCCCGAAGCGTTCGCCAGGCTGCACTCGCTAGATAGGTCAGCAAACCCAGTAAGAACGCCCAGCCCACCAAGCCATACTCAGCCAAGAGCTGCAAAAGCTCGTTGTGGACGTAGTAGTCTGTTTCAAGCGCGTCGCCGGGGCGTTGGTACAGTGGGATATCCGCTTCCCAAGTGCCCGCGCCAACGCCTGAGAAGGGGCGCTTCTGAATGATCCTTGCGGTTGCTTCCCACATCACCTTACGCACTGAGGCGGAGCCCGAGGTGTATTCGGTCGGCGTCACGATCAAGGAGGCGCGGAAAAACGCGCGCTCCCAGGCGTTGATGCCCATGCGTTCGAAGCCTTTAGCCTCGGAACTGAGGGAGCCGAGCAGACCCATGGTGACGGCGAAGACGGTGAGCGCCATCACGCGCTGCCCAAAGAGCCAGGAACCAACACCCATGCGCTTGCGATAGAGCACGAAGGCCACAGCAATGAAGGCCAGAGCCAAGCCAGACGCGATCATGGCCGAGCGGGTGCCGGTCATCATGATGCCGACGAGAGCAAACGCATTGGTAAAGCTCAGCAGGCAAACGGTCGCGCTTCGCCTGGCGTTCAGCAGCAAAAACACACCAAACGGGATGGTACAGGCTACGAATTCGGCATAAAAATTTCGATTCACAAAGCTCGAGGCGGGCGGTGGCCCTTGAGGAATACCTTTCCAATCGAACCAGAACTGCGCCGCAGCGAAACAAGTGGCTGCCACGGCACCAAAGTGCACGCCAGCGGCAAGCAAAGGCAGGCGCTCACGGCTGAAGGTGTTCAGCGTCAGAAACACCACCGTCGTGAGCACGATCCAGCGGGCGGCCTCGACCCCGGCCAAAAAAGTGTGCGCCCAAACCATGCTGCCCAGCGCATAGGCCGCAAGCATTGCAAAGAGGCCCACGCCAAAGTGCCAGCGCAAGCCATCACGGCGCTGGCGCTGCTGGTAGAAAAACAGGCTGGCGGCAAAAAATGTCATGCAAGCGACCACGATGGACTTCAGCGTGTCTTGCAGCATCATTTCGTTTGGCACGGCCACGGCGGGCGCGAAAAACATCATGAGCGCCAGCAAAATGGCCGTCCAGTCGCCCTTCGTCACCTCTTTAGGCAGCGCTGACCCCGTGGTGGAGCCCGATGCTGCTTCCGAACGCGGGGCAGCCTCTCGCTGCTTGGCGCCGCGGTCGTAAGCCGCAGCGGAACCAGTTGCCTGCGTGTAGGCCGGGGGGCTGGACGCGGCGGCAGGGGCGCTGCTGGGGGATTTTGATTTCTTTTTGGCCATGTGAAACAAAAGCTAACATGCGATTATCGCCCGGGCCCTACACGGGAGGGAGGAG
>JAAFHN010000249.1 GCA_013298415.1 Comamonadaceae bacterium | reverse complement strand
GGCGCAGCAGCTTGAAAAATGGGGCATTCCGATGCACCGGGGCATGGGCACCACCGGGATCGTGGGCATCATCGAAGGCAAGCTCGGCGATGCTGCCACGGTGCGAGATCGCGCCATCGGCCTGCGTGCAGACATGGATGCGCTGCCGATGCAGGAATTCAACACCTTTGCCCACGCCAGCAAACATGCCGGCAAGATGCACGCTTGCGGCCACGACGGCCACACGGCGATGCTGCTCGCCGCCTGCCAACACTTGGCCAAAACCCGCAACTTTGCGGGCACGGTCTATGCCATCTTCCAGCCTGCAGAAGAAGGCGGCGGCGGCGCCAGAGAGATGATCAAAGACGGGCTTTTCACCCAGTTTCCCATGCAAGCCGTGTTCGGCATGCACAACTGGCCGGGGCCGCAAGTGGGCACGTTTGCGGCAAGCGCTGGGCCGGTGATGGCGTCTTCCAACGAATTCAAAATCGTGATCAAAGGCAAAGGCAGCCACGCCGCGCTACCGCACAACGGCATTGATCCGGTGCCGATTGCCTGCCAAATGGTGCAGGCTTTTCAAACCATCATCAGCCGCAACAAAAAGCCGATTGATGCGGGCGTGGTGAGCGTGACCATGATCCACACCGGAGAAGCCACCAATGTGGTGCCCGATTCTTGCGAAATTCAAGGCACGGTGCGCACCTTCAGCGTAGAGGTGCTCGACATGATCGAAAGCCGCATGAAAGCGATTGCCGAGCACACCTGCGCGGCCTTTGGCGCCACCTGCGATTTCGAATTCGCCCGCAACTACCCGCCCACCATCAACCACGCGCACGAGGCTGAATTTGCGCGCGGCGTGATGGCCAAAATGGTGGGCGAAGCCAATGTGCACCAGCAAGAGCCCACGATGGGCGCTGAAGATTTTGCGTACATGCTGATGGAAAAGCCGGGCGCGTATGTGTTCATTGCCAATGGCGAAGGCGGCCACCGCGAAATGGGCCACGGCGGTGGCCCTTGCATGCTGCACAACCCAAGCTATGACTTCAACGACGACTTGATCCCGCTGGGCGGCAGCTACTGGGTGAACCTGGTGGAAGACTGGTCGGCTGCGAAGTGGCAAGCATGATCACGGTTCCTGAAGCGTTTTCCACAAGCTACAAAGAAGCACGCGCCAAATTCCTGCAAGCCGCAGCAGCGGCGGGCTTGAAGCTCCAGAGCTACCCGCATCCTCTGAAAGGTGCGGAGGGCGAAGACTTGGCGCTGGATGTGGCCTACCAAGGCCCGGAAAACGCCGAGGCCCTGCTGCTTGCCAGCAGCGGCTGCCACGGCATTGAAGGCTACTGCGGCTCAGGCGTGCAGGTGTTTGCGCTGGCCGATGCCGAGTGGCATGCCCGTGTGGCCGAGCGCGGCATTGGCGTGCTGTACGTGCATGGCTTGAACCCGCATGGCTTCAGCCACAAGCGCCGCGTGACGAACGAAAACGTGGACTTGAACCGCAATTTTCAAGATTTCAACGCGCCGCTGCCGCCCAACCCTGGCTATGCAGAACTGCATGACTTGTTGCTGCCCGACTATTGGCCGCCAAGCGAGGCGCACGAGGCCAAGGTGCATGCCTATGTGGCGGAGCATGGTCGGCCCACGTACCAAGCCAACGTGACGACCGGCCAGCACACCCACCCCGATGGCCTTTTCTTCGGCGGCACTGCGCCCACTTGGAGCAACCTCACCGTGCGCCAAGTGATGCGCGACTGGGTGAGAGGCCGAAAGCGCTTGGCCTGGATCGATTTTCACACCGGCCTTGGCCCGAGTGGCCATGGCGAGCGAATCCATGCCACACCCATGCCGGACGATGCGTCGCTCTTGCGTGCCCGAGCTTGGTGGGGCGGCAATGGCGAAACGCCGATCACGAGCATTTACGACGGCTCATCCACCAGCGCCGCCATTCGCGGCATGATGCCCGCCGCCGCATTGGAAGAATGCCCCGACACCGAGACCACCGCCATCGCGATGGAGTACGGCACGGTACCGGTGCTCAACGTGTTGGATGCCCTGCGCGGCGACCACTGGGCCGAGCGCGAACGCATGCAAGGCCGCCACGTGGATGCCGCGCTGCAAGCGCAGATCACACAAGCCTGCTCAGATGCCTTCTATACGCAGACCGATCTGTGGAAAGGCCAAATCCTGAGCCAGGGCCGCCAGTCGATGTTTCAGGCGGCAGATGGGCTTGCTGGGGTGCTTTGATCGGCAGATTTGAAGCAATATTGCCACTCTGTCATAGTGGTTTCAGTGTTTGATGCTACATAAAGCGTAGCATCTGGCGACCGCCTCAATCGCGCGGTTCGCTCCACAGCTTGCCGCCTGTTGCCCAGTTGTGGCGGGCAATGTCGGTGATCAGCACGTCTACCGATTCGGGCTTGCCGCCCAGCACTTCCACGCTCACGCGCGTGATTTCTTCCACGAGCTTTTTCTTTTGCTCGATCGTGCGGCCTTCGAGCATTTCAACGTGATAAGTGGGCATGGGGGTTCTCCAAAAACGCAAACGCTGATTCTGGCGCTTTCTCCAGGCTTGATCAAATCGACAAGGGATCGACGTCCACCGCGAATCGGATCACGCGCTCTGGGCCTCTGGTCGGGTTGAGTGTGGGAAGGATGGGGCGAAGCGCCGCGAGCAGGCGCTGGAGCGCTGGGCGGCTGGATGATTCCAGCAGCATTTGCATGCGCTCGATGTTGGCCACGCGCTGCGGGTATTGCGGCACGGGCGGGTAGACCATCACACTGCCACTGTCGTCGTGTTCCCGTGCCGCCAAGCTTGCGCGCTGCAAGAAGGCGAGCGCGGCGGCCTGCTCTTTCGCTTCGCACCTGAAGAGCGCTTGGTGGGCAAAGGGCGGCAGTTGGGCCTGCTCGCGTTCGGCCAGCTGTTGGGCGGCAAAGCTTGCAAAGTCGTTGGCCGCCAAATGGCGAAAGAGGCTGTGCTGTGGGGCAAAGGTTTGCACCCAAAGCTCGGAGCGCTCGGCCAGAGCCGCATCCCGCCCGGCCCGGCCCGCCACCTGCATCAAAAGGCTGAAAAGCCGCTCTTGGGCGCGGTAGTCGGCGCTGAAAAGGGCCTGATCCACCACGAGCGCAGCCACGAGTGTGATGCGACGAAAGTCGTGCCCCTTGGCCAGCAATTGGGTGCCCACCAGTACGTCCACCTCGCCTGCGTGGACTGAGGCCAAGCGCTGCTCCAAACTGCCTTTGAGCCGCGTATTGTCGGCATCGATGCGGGTGATGCGAAGCGGCTGGGCCACACCGAGCCGCGTGCATTCGGCTTGCAGCAAGTCTTCCACGCGCTCTTCAAGCTGCTCGGTGCCTTTGCCAATCATTTGCAAATCCACGCTGCCGCAGCCCGGGCAGGCGCGCGGCACGCGCTCGGTGAAGCTGCAATGGTGGCAGCGCAGGCTGCGGTCGCTTTTGTGAAACACGCGGTACGCGCTGCAATTGGGGCAATCGCTTTTCCAATTGCAATCGGGGCAGTGCAGCACGCTGGCAAAGCCCCTGCGATTGAGCAACAGCAGGCTTTGCTCGCCCCGCTGCGCACGCTCTGCCATGGCCTGCACGAGGCTTGGCGCAATCAAGGTGCCGCGTGTTTGTTGCGTCATGTCAAGCAGCTTCAGCGCGGGCAAGCGGCCTTCGCCCACGCGTGTGGGCATGGCCAGGCGCATGTAGCGGCCCTGGGCTTCGCTGCTCGCGTGCCAGCTCTCCAGCGAGGGCGTGGCCGATCCCAGCAGCACGGGAATGCCCTCGTTTTTTCCGCGCCACACCGCTAAATCGCGGCCAGAAAAGCGCATGCCGTCTTGGCTTTTGTAGCTCGGGTCGTGCTCTTCGTCCACCACGATCAGCTTCAGATGCGGCATGGATCCCATGATGGCCAGCCGCGTGCCAACGATCACGCGCGCTGTACCGGTGTGCGCGGCAAGCCACGCGTCAAAGCGCTGAGCAGGCGTGAGCGCGCTGTGGATGGCCACCACGCTGTGCATGCCAAAGCTCGGCGCAAAACGGTCTTGAAAGCGCTGCAGCAATTGCGGCGTGAGGTTGATCTCGGGCACCATCACAAGCGCCTGCGCATCGGCGGTGGCTGCCAGGGCCTGGGCCACCAGGCGCAGGTACACCTCGGTTTTACCGCTGCCTGTTGCGCCGTGCAAGAGCGTGGGCTTGGTGCTGCTGCCAAGCGCCCCGAGCGCCGCGCTTTGCTCTGGGGTGAGCGTGGGCCAGGCTGGGGTCGCCGTGGCCTGTGCGTTTGGCTGTGTTTTGGGCTGTGTGTTTGGCTGGGCTGGTTTTCTGGCTGCCTTGCGCTGAAGCTGGAGCAGGCTCAGGTCGCGCAGCTGCGGTGGCATCGCCGCGGTGGCCACTTCTCCGAGCGCACGCTGGTAATACTGCGCTGCGAATTGCACGAGTTCACGCCAGCGCGCGGGCAGCGGCTGAAGCGGCAGCACTTCGCTGATGGGCTTCAGCGCTGGCGAGTGTCCAGGCTCTTCCGATTTCGGCTCAGGCGCTTCCCAAACCACGCCAAGCACCACGCGCTGGCCGAGCGGCACCCGCACCAATTGGCCGGGGCAAAGCGCTTGTGCGCTCGCGTAGCTGAGCAGCGAGCCCAAGCGGCCGTGGGCAGCTGCCTGCACGGCGACTGTGATGGTGTGCAAGGATTGCGCAGGATCCGGCCGCGCTGGTGCCGCCATTTGAGGTTCGGCGGATGTGGGTTCAGTTTGGGCGATGTTGCTCACCAGCTACTTGCGCAAACGCACGCAAACCATTGATTTTTCTCGCAAGGCTGGGTATCCCAATTTTCTGTGGATAACTCTGTGAAGAACGCCCACGCAAGCTTTGCCAAGCCTTGCAAACTGGTGCTTTCCAACGAATTGCCTTTTTTCTTGGCAGACATCTCATCTCATTGAAATCAGGTACTTAGCGCTGGTGCGGGCTCGATCCGCGCCA
>JAAFHN010000109.1 GCA_013298415.1 Comamonadaceae bacterium | reverse complement strand
CCAATCCGCCCACTGCTCAGGCGCGGATTGCATCGCCACTTGGGCCATGGTGGGCATGGCGCGGGCCATCACGGTGTCAATTCGTGGCTGAAACTCGTCAAAAAGGCTGCAAATGCTGCTCTGTCCGAGTGCTTGTTCACTCAATCGCTGCGTTTTTTGTAGCAATTTCAGAATCTCGGGCAGCTCGTTGCTGCGGTGCCAAGATTGCAAACTGCGCAGATCGGCCTTCACGATTTCGCTTTGCGAATCGGTGAAGCTGAATTGGCTGTCCAAGTAAAAATGCAACAGCTCGGGCGCGTTGTTGTAGGCCAATTTCACGGCAGCGCAGCCTTGCAGCAGCCCTGCCAAGGCCAGCGCTGCGAGGGCCGTGATAATGCGCCGCATCCATTGTTGTGAGGGAATGAACATGCAAATGAATGAAAAATTAAGCGAGAGCCGGGTCGATGTGGTCGTGATGGCGGCAGGCAAGGGTACACGCATGAAATCGGCCAAAGCCAAAGTCTTGCACAAGCTGGGGCCACGCGCTTTGCTCGGGCATGTGCTGCTGTGCGCCAGGGCACTCCACGCGCGGCAAGCGGTGGTGATCACGGGCCACCAAAGTGAGGATGTGCGTGCCGCAGTCAACGCCATGCCTGAAGCTGAAAAGCCGCCCGCTGTGGGCTTCGCATTGCAAGAGCCACAGCTCGGCACAGGCCATGCGGTGCAGCAAGCAGCGCCCCTGCTGGCTGAAGACGGCGTGACCGTGATTTTGAGTGGCGATGTGCCCTTGACCCAGCCTGAGACGATTGCCGCACTCGTTGCCGCTGCGGCGGGCCAGCACTTGGCGCTGCTCACCGTGAAGCTCGCCAACCCCACAGGCTACGGCCGCATCGTGCGCAACGCGTCAGGCCATGTGCAGGCGATCGTAGAGCACAAAGATGCCAGCGAGGAAGTGCGCCAGATCAACGAGATCTACAGCGGCATCTTGGCTGTGCCCACGGCCAAACTCAAGCGCTGGCTCGCCAGGCTCGACGACAACAACGCGCAAAAAGAGTTCTACCTCACCGACATCGTGAAGTTTGCCGTGGCAGATGGCGAAGCCGTGCAGGCGGTGGTGACAGACGATGAGCCGCAAACCGCTGGCGTGAACAGCCCGCTGCAACTCGCCGAGCTGGAGCGCGAATTCCAGTGGCGGCAAGCGCAAGCATTCATGACGGCTGGTGTGCGTTTGGCTGACCCCAAGCGCTTTGATCTGCGCGGTGAACTCGTCTGCGGGCTGGATGTGGACATTGATGTGAATTGCGTGTTTGAAGGCACCGTGAAGCTGGGCAATCGCGTGCGCATCGGTGCCAACTGCGTGATTGCGAATGCGCAAATTGCAGACGGCGCGGTGATCCATCCGTTTACCCACATTGACGGCGAAGCTGCCGGCGTGAGCATCGGCGCGGGCGCCCTCATTGGCCCATTCGCGCGGCTGCGCCCCGGTGCGAAGCTGGGTGACGAGGTGCACATCGGCAACTTTGTGGAAGTGAAAAATTCAAGCATGGCCAAGGGCGCCAAAGCCAATCACTTGGCCTACCTGGGTGACGCCATCGTGGGCGAGCGCGTGAACTACGGCGCAGGCAGCATCACCGCCAATTACGACGGCGCGAACAAGCACCAAACCGTGATCGAAGCCGATGTGCATGTGGGCAGCAATTGCGTGCTGGTGGCGCCTGTGACTATTGGCGCAGCCGGCACGGTGGGCGGCGGCAGCACCATCACCAAATCCACCGCGCCCAACATGCTCACTGTTGCACGCGGCAAGCAAATCAGCATCGAAGGCTGGAAGCGGCCGCAAAAGGCGAAGAAGGCGTGATTTTGCGGATGTTTGCCCTGATTTCACTTGATTAGGTCTCTGCCTCAGACAGCGGCCATCTCCGTTCGCCCTGAGGTATCGAAGGGCCCAGGGGAAGGCTTCGATACTCCCGTCCTGAGGTATCGAAGGATCAGCCCGAACGGCAGTCGGTTCATCTGAGGCACAGTCCCAATCAGGTAATTTCACCCTTCTGTCCAGATAAAATGGGCGTTCTCTGCTATGAATAGAGGAGTAATTGGTTGAATCTGGTGACTGGTTTTTGCGCTTTGTTGCTGGTAAGATTCTTACTTGCTTCAGTAAGGCTGCCATGAAAATCACCAGCAAAGGCCAGGTCACGATTCCGCAAGACGTGCGTGAGCGCGCGGGCATGCATGCGCACAGCGAGGTGAGTTTTGAGGTGTTGCCCAGCGGCGATGTGCTCATGAAGCGAAGCCAAGCGAGCCGCAGCTCGGGAGCATCCGCAGCCAGCCAGGTGCGAGCCGCGTTTGAGCGCGCCCGCGGTAGCGCCAACGCAGCCGAGTTCAAAGGCATGAGCACCGATCAGTTCATGGCGTTTTTGCGCGCCTGAATCGCCGCTAAGCCTGCGAACCCCGTATGAGCCAAGCCGGGCCGAGCCTGAAGGTTTCTGAAGCGATCCCGCCCTGGCGATTTGGCCCGCCGGAAAAAGGAACCCTGGTTGACAGTTGCGTCTTGATCGACGTGCTGGCCAACGACGCCATCTGGGCTGAGTGGTCGCTGGAGCAGTTGGATACTCAATCCAGCCAAGGCCCGCTCATCATCAACCCCATCATCCTGGCCGAAGTGAGCCCCCGCTTTGAGCGGGCGAGCGACTTGGAGGCCGCATTGAGTGGGCTGCCGCTCGTGCGCCAAGCTTTGCCGTGGGATGCCGCTTTTTTGGCGGGCCAAGCCTTCAAGCTGTATCGCAAGTCGCTCGGGCAAAAGACATCGCCGATGCCAGACTTCTACATCGGCGCGCACGCGATCGTGGGCAATTTGCGATTGCTCACCCGCGATGTGGCGCGCTACAGCACTTACTTTCCCCGACTATCCATCGTCGGCCCCTGACCAACTGACCCCCGCTGAGCCGCTGCCCCCGCTGATCTATGCGGCTGGCTGCTAAGCCACCACCACGGCGAGCTCAGGTTCGGAATCGAAGACATGCTGGGGATGGGCCATCGAGATCGGTGGTGTTTGGGGCCGCTTGTACAGCCGCGCCGCAGGGGTTTTGAGGTGGGCTTCCAAAAGCTCGAGCACCAGCGGGTCTTGGGTTTGATCGAACTTGCGGGCGAAAAGGTCTGGGCTTGCTGCAAGCATCGGCATGTCGGCTCTGCCAAAGTTGCGTGGCCTGAGCTTGATGGGGCCATCGGGCACCCATTCGATGGTGGGCAAATCGTTGTTCATCATCTTGCCGTGCTGGCCCGCGTTCATCATCACGGTTTGGAAAAAAGCCTCGTCTGCAATGAAGCTTTGGCGGTAGAAGTTTTTGAAGCGCAAGGCTTGTGGATCGGCCGTGACGAACTTGCAAAAGCCGCGCGAGACGGCCTTCCACTGTGTACCGATGTAGGGCGTGGCGTTCGGCAAAAAGGCTCTTGTGATACCGGTGTGCATCACGGTGTCTTTGCCTTCTACAAACATCTCGTGGATGCGGTTCAGAGTGTCTGGCCTGGTTTTGCGCTGGTCGCTCGCACGGATGAACTCGCAGCCTGCATGGGCAGTTAAAAAATCATGCACATACTGCTGCGATTTGAGCGGAAAGTCTTGCCCGCTGAGGTTGATGAAGTACTTCCAATCGGCGCGCATCTCCAAGAGTTTTTGCATGCCGCGAAGCTCAGCGTCTACGAGGCTGTAGCCGCCCCACAAGGCGGCTTGAGCAGGAATCACCTCGGCTTTTGGGTAGGCGCGCAAGATGTCGCGAATCTCCGCCGCAAACTCTGGGCCGGAGCGTTTGTCGATGTGGATGACGTAGCTGTTTCGCTCGTCATACGCTGCCCTCATCATGCGCGCAAACTGCGCTGGGTAGCGATGAACCAATATGAAGTAGGCAACCATCCGAGCTTTCCATCGCACGCCACACACGGTAGCAAGTCGCAATGGTTAAGCGATTGATTTCAAATCCATCAATCGGCAAGCTGTGGAGTACTCAGGCCCGAGCGCCCGATGCCTGTTTAGCTCAGAGATCGCTACATGGGGCCATCGGGTTGGATTGCAAGCCCTGGCGGTGCAGTAGGCGCAGGCGCGGCGATTCAAAACGGCCAAGCAGGCCAAGCCTTGGGGTCAGTGCCCAGAGGCTTTCCGGATTTGAGTGCTGCCAGCCAGGCGGCGTGGTCTGGCGCTAGGGGCAGCTCGGCGTTTTCCTTCTCAAACATGGCCAGTGCCTTCGCGTTGAGGGCTTGGGCTTGTTCGGGCGCAGAGGGTGTCAGAAGCGCGGCGCGAATCGCAAGCGTTTGAGCGTGCAGCAAGGCCACGAGTCGCTTCACGTCGGGATGCGTTAGCGTTGACTCAAACATGCCGTTCAAGCCTTCCAGCGTTTGCAACCATTGGCTCTGGGGCTGAGTGATCAAGGCATACCGTACCGCAGCTTGCAGCGCGAGATGCCGGGGGCGACCCGGTGGCGCATCAGCCGGTTCGCCAATTTTGCTCCGTGCCTGGCGGGCTAAGTCGGCGGCTTTTTCGCGCTGCCCGGCCGCCGCATAAATGCGGGCTTGGTGGTGCTGCACGAAATGGCGTTGTTGTGCCCATTTGCTCTCTGGCCCTTTTTCTGCAATCAGCGCTTCCATGAGATCAGTGCACTCTTGCGCCGCTGAGAGTGCTTGGTCGTGCAGACCAAGGCGAGATGCCAGGATGGAAATCCCAGAGGATTCGACCCAAAGCGTATCGCGCACCAGCAAGTCTGTGGGGTCGCTGCGGGCCACTTCTCGCAGTCGGCTTTGTGCCCGCTTGCGAGCAGCGAGCGCTGCTTCGAGTTGATCACGCCGGGTCAAGAAGGTGGCTTCAAATCCATCTACGGATGCGAGTTGCATCTGAACGCGCTTGGATGGGAGCGGCTGACCGGGCAGGCTTGTGGCATCTGCTGCGCTCAAGCTCTGCGTGTCGTCGAGCGCGGCCTGGTAGTAGCGACGCGCCAGCGTGTTGTGGCGCATGGCTGGCTCAAATTGCGACAAGCTCGGGCGGTTGGGCGAGTAGTACAGGCCGCCCAAAACCATGTGCAGCAAGCCGATGCGCGTGCCAAAGCTCAGGCGCTGAACGGGCGAGATCTCAGCCAGCGGCGTGGTTTTCAAAAAAGACTCCTTGCGCTCGATGGCGTTTTTCAGAAGATCGGCTGCTTCTTTGGGCTTTTGCTCGGCATCGCGCAGGTAAGTGGCTTGGATGAGTGCAGCCGTGCCCATGTGCAAAAGCGCGTCGGCGCGCTGCGCCGTTCGGGTGAGCAGTGGTGCTGCCTGTTGTGCCAAGTCCTGTGCCCGCTTGGCGGCTTCCACTGCTTCTTTCAGGTCTTGCGGCTTGCCTGTTGCCGTGTTGCCCAAACCATCGGCCAGGCGAGTCCACAGCGAGGCTTCAAGCAGCATCAGGTCGGCATCTTGCGGATTGGCTTCACGCAGGGGTTTGAGCTGCGCTACCGTTTGGCGCATCAGCGAGATGTGAATGTCTTGCCCTTGCGGGTGCGTCACCAGCGCGTCGCCAAATCGGATCAGCACGTCTTGGGTGAGTGCCTGGGCCTGAGCGAGGTTGGTTTGCGCCAGGGCGCGTGCTCGCTCGGCGCTGAGTGCAAAGACCGTTGCGCTGACACCGCCCATGAGCACCGCAGCCAGGGCTGTGCCAGCGGTGGCCGCCAGCAGCTTGTTGCGCTGCACCCAGCGCGTGGCCAGATACGAGCGGCTGGGCTCACGCGCGCTGATCGGGTGGCCGCTCATGTGCGCGCGGATGTCTGCGGCGAAGGCATCTACGGTGGTGTAGCGCTCTGAGGGAAGTTTTGCGAGCGCTTTGAGCGTGATCACATCCAGCTCTTGTGGCAATACTGTTTCATGGGGCTTGCCTTTGAGCGCGTCGCTCGGCGGCTGCGGCTCGGTGTTCAGCACCGCAAAAGCCACCGCTGCTCCGGGCTGCGTGGCCTCGCCTATGGGCGGCTGCTCGGTGAGCAGCCAATAGAGCAGCGCCCCAAGGCTGTACACATCCGATGCCGTGCCGACCACCTCGCCGCGCAACTGCTCTGGGCTTGCATACAGCGGCGTGAGCGGCAGCGCGCGGGTTTGGGTCAAGTCGCTCGCTGCGTCTTCATCCAGCAGCTTGGCCACACCAAAGTCCAAGAGCTTCACCTGGTCGGCAGCATCCACCATAACATTGCTGGGCTTGATGTCGCGGTGGATCAAGAGCTGGCGGTGCGCATAGGCCAGGGCATCACAAAGCTGCAAAAACCATTGCAGGCGTTGATCAAGCGATGTGCCTTGTGCGGCTTTTGCGAGCGTTTGCCCCTGCACCCGAGCCATCACCAGGTAGGGCAGGCCTTCAGACGTGTGGCCAGCATCCAAAAGCCGGGCAATGTGGGGGTGATCGAGCTTGGCCAGCATGCGCTGCTCGCGCGCGAAGCGCTCGCGCAAGTTGTGGCTGGCCAAGCCATAGCGCAGCAGCTTGATCGCAACCAAGGCTTCGAATGCACCATCGGCCCGGTGGCCTGAGAGCACGGTGCCCATGCCGCCTTGGCCGAGTGCGCCGTCAATGGCCCATGGCCCTAAGCGCGTGCCTGGCGGCGGCAGCGCATCGTCTTGCGGCAGCACGGCGGCGGCCGCGGGTGCGTCGAGAAAGCCGGCGGTGAAGGCCTGCGCATGCGCTGCCAGCTCGCGCAGCTCTTGGCGCAGCACCGCGCTGAAGGGCTGTTGAGCAAGCCAAGCCTCGCGTGTGCTCTCGGGTTGTGAGAGCAGGGCATCCAGATGATCGGCGGCGCTCGGAGTGGTATTCGTCATGGGGCGACTCGTTTGAGGGGGTGCAGAGATGCGCCGCATTGGGCAGAATAGCAATCTTGTATTCAATTCCGTGACCCAACGCAAACCCCAAAACCCTGAGCCCGCAGATTCGCCGTGGGCGCAAGGCGGCTCATCTGACGATGCGCTGCTCAATCTGCTCTACGACGAGCTTCGCCGCATCGCCGCTGCACATCTGCGCAAGGAGCGGCCAGACCACACGCTCTCGCCCACCGGCTTGGCGCACGAAGCTTGGATGCGCCTGCAAAGCCAGCAGCGCGCCCAGTTTAAAGATCGGGGCCACTACCTGGCGACTGCCAGCATGATGATGCGACGCATCTTGGTGAACCACGCGCTGGCTAAACGCATGCAAAAGCGCGATGGGCAAGTGGTGTCACTCGACGACACCTCGCTCAGCCCCGAAGTCTCCGCACAAATCCAATCCTGGACAGCGCCCAGCGCAGATTTGGTGATTGAAGTCCACGAAGCGCTGGCCGATTTGGCAGCCGAGCACCCGCGCGCTGCGCAAGTGGTGGAGATGAAGTTTTTTGGTGGCGTAGAGCAAGACGACATTGCGCAGGCGCTTGGTGTGTCGCTTGCCACTGTGAAGCGCGAATGGCAGCTGGCGAGGGCTTGGCTGCACAGGCATCTTCAGGACGCTTCCAGGCGGGTTTGAGGGGCCAATTTGACGTGTTTTTTGAGCTCTGTCCAGGTGTTTGTTGCATTTCTTGCTGCGAATTGCATAGTGACGCGTTTGGCGCTGGCGGGCGCTCCCGAGTGATCTGAGCCTTTTGGGCGGATCTTCTTGCGGCTGTGATGAGGCAAGTGTTTTGCCTTCACTTTCTGGAGCCCCAAATGTCGATTCGTGCATCCCGCCCACTTGGTCACCC
>JAAFHN010000336.1 GCA_013298415.1 Comamonadaceae bacterium | reverse complement strand
CTCGATTTGGTAGCGGTTCAAAAAATCGAGGGCGTTTTGCAAAAAGGGCGTATTGGTGCCTTTGTCGTCAAAAAGCGGCTCGCCTTCTTTGTCGCTGAAGCCGGGGTAGGCGGTGTCGATGCACACGCCCATTTGCTGGCCGGGCAGCTCGGCCAGCACGAAGGGGTACCGCCTCACAAAAGCCGGGATGTAGCGGGCATCCCACTTGGAAGCCGTATCCACGAAGAGGTTTTCGCCCTCGCGCAGGCCGAGCACGATCACCGGCACGACCTTGGCTTGGCCCTCACCTGCCGCTACGCTGGTGAAGACGATGGGGTATTCCTTGCAAGCGTCGTTGAACTCCACACCCGCTAAAAAGAGGGAATTGAGCTTGGCTGCAAAGCCAAAATCTTGGATCGGCGCAATCTTTTTACTGCGCATCAGCTCACGGTTGAGCAGCTCGGGGCGGGTATAGAAACTCATCAACACATATTAGCTGCCATGGCGCAGCCGGGCAGTTTCACAGGCAATCAGAAGACAAGGAATGCAAAAAAAATTCCCTTTTTTCTCCTCTCCTGAACTCCTGACCTCCTGTGAAATGGCTCCCTGACCCAACCCTAGCCCGCCGTCAGCCCGTATTGCGCAGCCCCGCCGCGATGCCATTGATGGCGATGTGGATGCCTCTTCTCACGCGCTCGCTGTCGTCTCCGGTCCTTAAGCGGCGGATGAGTTCGACTTGCAGGTGGTGCAGTGGGTCGATGTAGGGGAAGCGGTGCTCGATGCTGCGCTTTAAGCTCTCATTGCCTGCCAGGCGCTGGGCTTGGCCGGTGATGAGGGCCAGCGCGGCTTCGGTTTTGGCGAATTCGGCCTCGATGGCAGCCACCACCTGCGTGCGCAGCTTGGCATTCGCCACCAAGCCCGCGTAGCGCCGCGCCAAGGCCAAATCGGTTTTGGCCATCACCATGTCGATGTTAGACAGCAGCGTTCTGAAAAATGGCCACTGTCGCTGCATTTTTTGCAGCAAGAGAAGCTTATTTTTCATGGACAGTGATGGCTTTTTGCCTGAAAAACTGCTCAGAGAGGCTTCCAGGTACGCCTCCACCGCGCTGCCGATGCCAAACCAGCCTGGCAGCATGGCGCGGCTCTGGCCCCAGCCAAAACCCCAGGGGATGGCGCGCAAGTCTTCGATGCGCTGGCTGGCCTTGCGAGATGCGGGGCGCGAGCCGATGTTGAGCTGGGCGATTTCGCGGATCGGTGTAGCGGCGAAAAAGTAGTCGGCAAAGCCCGGCGTGTCGTACACGAGCTTGCGGTAGGCGGCACGGCTTGCGTCTGACAAAGCTGCTGCGGCTTCCAAAAACGCTTTCGGTGCCTCCCGCGTGGCGCCCAGCATCGTGGCTTCCAGCGTGGCAGCGACCAGGGTTTCCAAATTGCGGCGGCCAATTTCGGGGTGAGCGTATTTGCTGGCGATTACTTCGCCTTGCTCGGTGAGGCGAATTTGGCCGCGCACCGTGCCCGGCGGCTGGGCCAAGATCGCGTCGTAACTTGGGCCACCGCCGCGCCCCACTGTGCCGCCGCGCCCGTGAAAGAGCCGCAAAGTGAGCTGCGGCATTTGCTTGAAAACGGCAACGAGTGCGACTTCGGCCCGGTACAGCTCCCAGTTGCTGGTGAAGATGCCGCCGTCTTTGTTGCTGTCGGAGTAGCCGAGCATGATGTCTTGCTCGGCCCCGCTGGCCGTCACGCAGGTCAGCACGCCTTCAAGTTCGAAGTATTCGCGCATGATGCGCGGCGCTTGCCGCAGGTCTTCGATCGTTTCGAAAAGCGGCACCACGATCAAGCCCGCCTGGGCGCTGGAGCCCCATGCGCCTTGCAGCAAGCCCACTTCTTTTTGCAGCACCAGCACTTCCAGCAGGTCGCTCACGTCTTCGGTGTGGCTGATGATGGCGTGGCGCACGGCATCGGTGCCAAATCGCTCGCGAGCGCTCCGCGCGGCTTCGAACACTGCCAGTTCGCTCAAGGTGTGGGCGCTGTAGGTATCGGAAGCGGCATGGGCAATGCGCAGGTTGCGCGGGTCTTTCAGCGCGGCGAGCAAGCTCGCGCGTTTGGCCGCTTCGTCCAGCGCCGAATAGTCTGCGCACAGGCCCGCTTGAGCCAGCAGCTCGGCCACGGCCGTTTCATGCTCGGTGGAGTTTTGCCGCACGTCGACTGTTGCGAGGTGAAAGCCGAACACCTCGACCGCGCGCAGCAGGCTTTCAAGGCGGAGTGCCACCAATTCGCCGCCCCGATTGGCGTGGAGCGAGTCTTCGATGCTTTGCAGATCCGCGAGCAGCTGCACGGCCTGCGCGTAGGGCTCGGCTTGGGGCGCAGGCCGCGCGGGGCTCTCAGCTGTGAGTGCCTTCAGCGTGGCCGCGACGCGTGCATAGAGCCCAATGATCGCGCGGCGGTAGGGCTCGTCGGCACGGTGGCTGTTCCCGTCGCCACTCGCATTGGCCAGCGCCATCACTTCGGCGCTGGCCCCCACGCGGGTCAGGCTCATGGAGAGTTCTGCGCCCAGTTCGTGCAGCTCGCCCAAGTAGTGATGCAAGGCCACTGCGGCCTGCTTTTGCATGGCATCGGCAAGCGTTGCCGCGCCCACGTTGGGGTTGCCATCGCGGTCGCCGCCCATCCAGTGGCCCATGCGAAAAAAAGGCGCAATGCGCTCGCCGGGTGCATGCGTTTGCAGCTCGGCATAAAGGCGTGGAATCTCTCGCAAAAAGGTGCGGGGGTAGTAGCTGAGCGCGTTGTTGATCTCATCGGCGACCGTGAGCTTGGTGTCGCGCAACAGCCGGGTGTGCCAAAGCTGGGTGATGCGCGCATGCAGCTCGCGCTCAATCGCGGCGCGCTGTGCGGCGGACGCATCGTCGCGCCGGGCCAGAAGGTCGGCAATCGCGCGCTCTGCGTCCAAAATGCTCTTGCGCTGCACCTCGGTGGGGTGGGCGGTGAGCACCGCGCTCACGTGGCTTTTAGCCAGCACCTTGGCCACGTCTGTGCCGTTGTGGCCGGCCTTGTGGATGCGCTCAAACGCGCCCACCAGGCTTGCGGGCTGCACATGGCCCATTCGCTCGTGGATGGCGCGGCGGCGCAGGTGGTGCTGGTCTTCGGCCAAATTGGCCAGGTGGCTGAAAAAGGTGAAGGCGCGGATCACGCTCACGCTTTGCTCGCCGCTCAGGCGCTTGAGCTGCTTGTCAAGCGCTGCGGCATCGGCCTTTCGCTCTGCGTCGCTGCTGGCGCGGCGGTAGGCCACGCTCAGGCGGCGCACCTGCTCCACGGCCTCAAACGCGGCGGCCCCGTCTTGGGCGCGGATCACGTCGCCCAGCAAGCGGCCGAGCAAGCGAATGTCGTCTTGCAGCGGCGCGTCTTTATGGGTTTCGGCGCGTTTGGCAGCTGGGGTTTTGGCGGGTGCTTGGGTGGGTGTTTTTGCAGGCTTTGGAGGCATCGGGCCATGCTAGCATCGCCCGCGACCCATCACGAAGGCCCGCCTGACGCGCTGCTGAATTGGGAACGCGTTCGTAACTTCCCACCCCTCCCAAGCCCCACACGCCTCATGGCCCATTTGACGATTGCCACGCGCGAAAGCCGCCTAGCGCTTTGGCAGGCCCACCACATCCGCGACCGCCTGATCGCGCTCGGTCACCAAGTCAGCATCCTCGGCATGACGACCGTTGGCGATCAACGGCTTGACGTGAGCCTCGCCAAAATCGGCGGCAAGGGCCTCTTTGTGAAAGAGCTCGAAGTGGCTTTGTCCGAAGGCCGGGCCGACATCGCCGTGCATTCGCTCAAAGACGTGCCGATGGAGCTGCCGGAAGGCTTTGCACTCGCTGCGATCACCGAGCGCGAAGACGCGCGTGATGCCTTCGTCAGCAGCAAATTTGCTGGCATGCAAGACCTGCCCCCAGGGGCAGTT
>JAAFHN010000572.1 GCA_013298415.1 Comamonadaceae bacterium | reverse complement strand
TGGCTTTGCGGATGACGACGAGGCCATGACCCAGCGCAGACTGCGCCAAGCCAACCTCTTTGGCCCGGCAGGGTTTGTGAGCGCTGATGACGGCGAAGTGATCGAGTTCAGCCAAAGCGGTTTTGCGCAAGGCCCGCGCGGCGGCGCAACCGTGTGCGAGCTGGGCGGCACCGGCGTGGGCGAAACGCAGCACATGGTGACCGAAACCTTGATCCGCGCGATGTACGCCTATTGGCGCAAAGTAATGGAGGCCTGAGATGAAAGACCTCCTCACACTTGAAGCCCAGGTCAACCGCTTCAACGCGCAGTACGCCGCAGCCCTGGACGAACGCCGCTTCAAAGACTGGCCCGCGTTCTTCACCCCCGATGCCCGCTACCAAGTGCAAGGCCGCGAAAACTTTGATCGCGGCTTACCGCTGTGCCTCATCGATCTGGAAAGCCAAGCCATGATGCAAGACCGCGTCTACGGCATCACCCAAACGATTTACCACGCGCCCTACTACACGCGCCACATCATCGGCACGGCATTGGTGAGCGAGGTTACAGACTCGCGCTGCCAAGCTCAAGCCAATTTCGCGGTCTTCCGCACGAGGCCGGGTGCGTCCGGAGGCGGTGTGAGCGAGGTCTACGCAACGGGCCGCTACATTGACCGATTTCAATTCAGCGCCAGTGGCAGCCTGCTTCTCACCCACCGTCGCTGCGTTCTCGATTCCGAAAACATCCTGAATTCGCTGATTTATCCGCTGTAGTCAGCCAACCCCGTTCGGGCTGAGCTATCGAAGCCCTGGCCAATGCCCTTCGATACCTCAGGGCGAACGGAGGTGTGAATGCGGTCGGCTTCGTTCGGACTGAGCCCCAAAACCGTTCGGGCTGAGCTTGTCGAAGCCAAGCAGGTGCATCCGAGTAGCCTTCGACAAGCTCAGGACGAACGGGCACTAAAAGCCCTTCGACAGGCTCAGGGCGAACGGAGGTGTGAATGCGGCCGCCTCCGTTCGGACTGAGCCCCAAAACCGTTCGGGCTGAGCTTGTCGAAGCCAAGCAGGCGCATCCGAGCACCCTTCGACAAGCTCAGGGCGAACGGACACCAAAAGCCCTTCGACAGGCTCAGGGCGAACGGAGGTGTGAATGCGGCCGGCTCCCGTTCGGGCTGAGCCCCAAAACCGTTCGGGCTGAGCTTGTCGAAGCCAAGCATGCGCATCCGAGTACCCTTCGACAAGCTCAGGGCGAACGGCCACTAAAAGCGCTTCGACAGGCTCAGGGCGAACGGGTTGACTGTTCAATCCGAAAAAGCAAACTCCCCTGGCGCGTGGATGGGGTCAACTGACACGCGGATGGTGGATTTGGGCAGGAACTCCCCGCGCAAGAGCCGCTGGGAAAGCGGGTTTTCGATGCGCTGCTGAATGGCGCGCTTGAGCGGCCGCGCGCCGAAGACGGGATCGAAGCCCACCTTGGCGAGTTCGGCCACTGCTGCGTCGTTCACCTCCAAGCTCAGCTCCAACTTGGCCAAGCGGGCTTGCAGCGTGCGCAACTGGATGCGAGCGATGTCTGCGATGTTGGCTGCATCCAGCGCGTGGAACACCACCGTCTCATCAATTCGGTTGAGCAATTCAGGACGGAAATGGGCTTTCAACTCTTCCCAAACCGCATCTTTGATTTCAGCGTGCGGCTTGCCTTGCATGGCTTGGATGCGGTGCGAGCCGATGTTGCTCGTCATCACGATCACGCTGTTTTTGAAGTCCACCGTGCGGCCTTGGCCGTCGGTCAAGCGGCCATCGTCTAGCACTTGCAGCAAGATGTTGAACACATCGGGGTGGGCCTTTTCTACCTCGTCGAGCAACACCACGGCGTAGGGCTTACGGCGCACGGCCTCGGTCAGCGTGCCGCCTTCTTCGTAGCCCACGTAGCCCGGGGGCGCGCCGATCATGCGGGCCACAGAGTGCTTTTCCATGAATTCGCTCATGTCGATGCGAATCAGCTGCTCTTCGCTGTCGAACATGAAGGCGGCGAGCGCCTTGCACAGCTCGGTTTTGCCCACGCCCGTGGGGCCAAGGAAGAGACAGCTGCCCGTCGGCCGATTGGGGTCACCCAGGCCTGCGCGCGAGCGGCGAATCGCGTTTGAAACCGCAGTGATCGCCTCTTCTTGGCCCACCACGCGCTCGTGCAGCTTGCCTTCCATGGCCAGAAGCTTGTCGCGCTCGCCTTGCATGAGTTTGGAAACTGGAATGCCTGTTGCCCGCGCCACCACTTCTGCGATTTCTTCAGCGCCCACTTGCGTGCGCAAAAGCTTGGGCGCAGCGCTGCCTGATGCGGCGCGGCCCGTTTCTTTGGCGTGTGCTTCAGCCAGCGATTTCTCCAGCTCAGGCATGCGCCCGTATTGCAGCTCGGCGACCTTGTTGTAGTCGCCTTTGCGCTTCAATTCTTCCATTTGGAAGCGGATGCGATCAATCTCTTCTTTGATTTGCGCGCTGCCTTGCGCTGC
>JAAFHN010000425.1 GCA_013298415.1 Comamonadaceae bacterium | reverse complement strand
TTGGTGGGGCAGCCCATGCCACAAGAGCCCAGATTCCAGCAGCCCTTCACATTTCGCAGGATGGCCGCGGCAGGAATGCCGAGCTTGGCTGCGCCGCGCCGGAGCAAGTCGTTGTTTTCATTGGGCGGCGCAAGCCAGGGGCCAATGCCCAAGCGGGCCTCGGCCTGCTGGAAGTAGGGGGCCAGTGCGTCTGCGTTGTAAGTGGACAGCCCGAAGTGCGTTTGCCAGTAGCCCAAGGTGGGCACGGGTGTGCGAAACGAGCTCGTCCAGTTCACCGTGGTGCTGCCGCCCACGCAGCGGCCTTGCAAGATGTTGATGGCCTTATCCGCCGTTTTGCGGGCTGCGCTTTCTTGGTAGAGGCTGGGATAGGCCTCCGCCTCGATCTGGCGGAAATCGCTGCTGGATTTGAGCGGGCCCTCTTCCACGATCACGACCGACAGCCCCGCCTGGGTGAGGATGTCGGCGGTGATGCCTGCACCCGCGCCGCTGCCCACAATCGCCACGTCGCAATCCATCGATTCGGGTGCAGCGCGGTGCGGCCCACCGAACACGAGCCAGCCTTTGGCAAGGCCTTCGCGGATCGGGTCAGGTATGGTGGGTTTGGACGATGGCGCCGCGTTGGGAGCGGGTTTCAGCGGGGGCAGGGTGGCAGACATGTATGAACCGAAAACGCCCACAAGGGCAAGGAGAGTCGCGTCGATCAGGCAATCGGCGTGGGGCCGGGGTAGCCCATGAGGCCCCAGGTGTCGCGCTCTGAAAAGTAAGCGCCCACTGATGCATCGTGCAGCGCGAAATAAGCCTGCTGCTTGAGCGAGAGCGAGGCAACCCGCATGCCTTGAAGCGCGGTTTGCACCTCGGCTGGCGTGGCTTCGGGCCAGTCCGGTGCCAAGTCAGCCAGCCCTCGGCGGCCCGGGGCGGTGGACAAAAGGCTGAGCAACTGCGCCAGCTCGCCCTGGCTGTGAGCGGGCAGGCTGGCGATCAGTGCGTCAACCCGATCCACACCAGCGGCAATGGCTGCGGCGCGCGGCGCGCCCGTGGGCAAAAGCTCGCCCAGCACGCCGGGCAGCACGGCCGCGAAGATCGCGCGGCCGGGCGGCTGCAGCTTGCCATCGGCCCAGGCAGCGTTCAGGCTCAGCGCCACGCCGCCCCCCACGGCCAGCAACACGGCGGAGCCAATCCCCAAAGTGAGCAAGCGGCGGCGGGAAAGCCCGGCAAAGCCGGGCGCAGGTGGCAAAGAAGCGGGAGTTTGCGACATGGCCGCGATCATGGCGCGAAGGCTGCCCGCGCCCCTAGACCACTTGCCCTAGTTCCAACCGTGGTTTGTGCGGGGTGCCGCATTCCACTTGCAAACCATCCCCGTCGTTGTTGCGTTCGCCTTGCCGTGCTGAAGCACTGGCTGCGACTCCGTGCCTAGACAGGAGGCCGTTTCTGCGCCCACTTTGGACTTCGAACTCGGTTTTTTACGTCTTTTCCCACCACTGTCCATGAATTCATTACATCAAATGCTACATAAATAGGAGCACTCCCCTCGCACGATCTGAAACAATTGCGACATGCGCGCCAGCCACTCCGCTTCCATCCGCACCGCCTTGCAAGGCGTGGCTGCGTTGCGACAGCAGTGGCTTGCCGATCCAGCCTGGGCGCAGGCGGTGATGCAGATCAAGCGTTTCCAGTGCCAACGCTTTGCCCGCAGCTACGCGCACATCTCGGCCGATCCGCGCCAAGGCCCGGCACTTGCCTTCTTTCTGAACGACCTCTACGCCGCCAAAGATTTCAGCGACCGCGATGCGCAGTTTTGCCGGATTGCCGGGGCGATTGAAAAGCTTTTTCCCGCCGATGTGGCCCAAACCGCCTGGGCGCTCGCCGATGTGCACGCGCTCAGCGAGCGGCTGGACGCGGCGATGGCCAGGGCTTGGCTGGATGCCGGATCGCCCGAGCTGGGCGCGGAAAGCTACTTGCAAGCTTGGCGTGAGGTGGGCGAAGAAGCCAGCCGCCAGCGCCAGCTTCAAACTGTGCTGCATTTGGGCCGTCAGCTCGATGCCCACACCCGCACCCGAGGCTTGCGCACTTTGCTCAAAATGATGCGCGGCCCGGCCTCTGCGGCAGGCTTGAGCGACTTGCAAGGCTTCTTAGAAAACGGCTTCGATACCTTCAAAGGCTTGCAGGGCGCAGACGCATTTCTGGGAATGATTGAGCGAAACGAAGGGGTATTCATCACCCAATGCTTCCACGCACCCTGGTCGCAAGCCCTGGAAGCACTGAAAGTGTGATTGGCGGCGGTGCGGCGGGAATTTCACAAGATATTCGATCTCTGTCCAGTCATTCATTGCATTTGATGCTGTATTTTTCATAGCATTTCGACAGCAGATATACCGCCCGGAGCGATTTAGGGGTTCCTTACGGATTCCTGTCAGTGAAACACCGGGGTGACTTTTGTTGCACTCTGTTTAGGATTCGCGCACTGCGCTGGGGCCTCAAGGCCATCGGCGTGCCTTTGTTGATTTCCAGAAAGATCCCATGAGCGCTTCCAAACTGTTGCTGGACTACGTGTACGAGCACGAGGCCAACCGAGCCAATACCGTCTTCATGACACAGCCGATGGGCGGCGGCGCGGTCAAGGATTTCACCTGGGCGCAGAGCATGGATCAGGCGCGCCGCATGGCCGCACACCTGAAGGCGCAGGGCTTTGAGCCCGGCGCGCGGATTGCCATCCTCTCGAAAAACTCGGCCTGGTTCATCATGGCCGAGCTGGCCATTTGGATGGCGGGCTACACCACGGTGGCGATCTTCCCCACGGAAGGTGCAGACACCGTGAACTACGTGCTCAAGCACTCGGAAGCCTCGCTGCTTTTTGTGGGCAAGCTCGATTCGTTCAAAGACCAAGTGAGCGGCATTCCCGAAGATCTGCCCTGCATCGGCACCCCACTCGCCCCTGCCAACAAATACCCGCAGTGGGACGACATCGTGGCCAAGACAGCACCGCTCTCGGGCAAGCCTGCACGCAAGGGCGACGACCTGTGTTTCCTCATGTACACATCGGGCTCCACCGGCACGCCAAAGGGTGTGATGCACAACTTTGAGCGCGCAACCCGCGCCTCCGAAGGCATGGTGGCCTACCAAGACCGCGAAATTGGCACCACTGCACCCCTGCGCATGCTCTCCTACTTGCCGCTGGCTCATATTTTTGAGCGCGCCTGGGTGGAATGCGCCGGGCT
>JAAFHN010000597.1 GCA_013298415.1 Comamonadaceae bacterium | reverse complement strand
TCACGCCTGGTGCGATGCCCGCCAAAAAGAGTTTGGAGATCGACACATTGGCGGCCACGCCAAAAATCACAAAGCCGATGCTGGGCGGAATCACCGGCGCGATGATGGCTGCGGCGCTGAGCAAGCCCGCGCTGCGCGCTTTGTCGTGCCCAGCAGCCACCATCATGGGCAAGAGCAAAGCGGAAAGCGCGGCGGCATCGGCTACGGCTGATCCCGAAAGTGCGGCCATCATCACGGCCGCCATGATGGCCACATAGCCCAGGCCGCCGCGAATGTGGCCCACCAGCGTGATGGCCAGGCGCACGATGCGTTTGGACAATCCGCCCGCATTCATCAGCTCGCCAGCCAGCATGAAAAACGGCACGGCCAAAAGCGGAAAACTGTTCGCGCCTTCGAGCACGTTTTGCGCCAAGATTTGTGAATCGAAAAGGTTCAGGTGCCACATCAGCGCTGCGCCGCTCAGCAGCAGCGAAAACGCAATCGGCACCCCGATCAGCATCGCAGCCAGCAAGCTGCCCAAGAAAATCGCCACAGTCATCGCGGCACCTCTTCCGATTCGCGAGGGCCTGCCAAATCGGCATCGCTGATGCGGCCGATGGCCAAACACCAGGCTTGGTAGGCCACGATCACAAAGCCGCTGATGGCAAACACCACGCCAGACACATAAAACCAGCCCATCGATACCTCCATCACGGCGCTGGTGGCGCCCAAATTGATGCGGGTTTGCTGCCAAGAGCCTTGCAGCATCAGCCCGCAGCAATACAGCGTGAGCGCATAGGTGAGGCCCAAGCAGAGCTTTTGAAGATGCTTGGGCAGGCGTGCCACGAGGCCATCGGTGCCCAAGTGGGCTCGCTCGTGGATCGCCACGATGGCTCCCAAAAACGTCATCCACACGAAAAGCCAGCGCGAGAGCTCTTCGCTGGTCACGAAGCCTGAGTTAAAGCCGTAGCGCAGCACCACGTTGCCAAACACCAGCACCACCATGAGGGCCAGGCAGGCCACCATGCAAAAGCCGAGAGCTTTGCAATACAGATCGATCACACGTTTCACGCAGGGCCTCCTTCTCGTTGGCCGCTCAGCGCCCAGCTCGGCAGCGGCGTGGCCTGGTGCAGCACATCGTTGGCAAGCCACTGCGCGCTTTTGGCTGCACGCGCTGCCACAGTGGCCAGCGGCAGTTGTTGGTAGTCGTCGTTGAACACTTCAAAGCTGTAGTCGCCGCGGTAGCCCACCTCATCGAGTTTGAGCACGAGCTGCGCCAGCTCTTCGCTGTGTACGCCTTCGTTGGGGAAGACGCGAAACGTGCGGGCGGTTGTCATGCGGTCCTCAAAACTGGCCGTTTCCTGCCACATGAAATCGCTGAGCTGCACCAAAAAGATCTTCGCGGGATCGATGTCGTCCACCACCGAGCGCGGCGTTTTGGCGGCAAACATGTGGAATGAATCCAAGCCCATGCCCAGGTTGGGGCAATCGGCCATGCGCACCACTTCCCAGGCTTGTTGGGTTTCGTTGATGTTGCGGCCCCATGAGAGCGCCTCGAAGGCCACTTGGATGTTCAGTGGCAGGGCCAGCATGGCAAGCTTGCGCAAGTCTTTGGCGATGATGGCGCTGTCGCTGCTGGCGTGGCGCGATGCAGAAGAGCAGGCCAAAAGCAGCGGCGAGCCAAGCGCGTGACACATTTGCAGCATGCTCTTGGCAATGTCCACCTTGTAGTGGTGCAAATGGCCGGGCAGGCCTTCAAAGTCGCGCAGCACCTGAAAGCCGGTGATGCGAAGCCCGCTGGCTTTCACGGCGGCAATCGCCGCATCAATGCCTTGCGGGTGGCCCACGATGTCGCGGGCGGCCAGCATCACTTGCCGAAATCCCGCTGCGCGCATGGCCGCCAGCTTGGCTTCCAGCGGCCCGGCCAGCGTGATCGTGTCCATACCAAAGCGCCCGATCATCTCGGGCGAGGTGCTGGCACGCGCCGTCTGGCGAAGCAGCTCAAGCATGGGTGGCAGCCAATCCAGCAGGAGACCCTGCCGCTGATTCGGGCTGCTCAAAATCGGTCTGCACCAATTCAAACGCCACCGAACCCATGCTGGCCTGGGTGAGTGCGCCGCGATCACTGGGGTGGATGTTTGGCGTGTCTACAAACTGCACGCCGCGCGCATTCAGCGCGGCCACCGCTTGCGCCACATTCGGCACGCCGAGACCCATGCGATGGAGGTGCTCCGGCTCGCGCTCGCCGTGGGCCTCGTCGGAAGGCTCCACCAATTGCCACATGAACTGTTTGCATGGGCTTGCCAACAAGGTGCCTTTTGGCATCACGCCGTAGCGCTC
>JAAFHN010000170.1 GCA_013298415.1 Comamonadaceae bacterium | reverse complement strand
GCCTTGCATCCGCATCGCATCGGGCTCAAGGCTGCTGACGACGCGCGCCTGGTGCAATTGCTGCGCACCGTGGTGGGCGAGTTGCAGGCTGGGCGGTGCACTGAAGTGGCCGCGCTTCGCGGCGCCGATTGGCTGGAAGGCCTTTTGCGCCGCGAGGGCTATCTGGCGCTCCTGATCGAGCGGCCTCAGGCGCACTTGCGTGCGCTGCGGCTTTTGGGCAGCTCGCGCTGGGCGATGCGCTATTTGCAGCAGCACCCGAGCGTGGTGGACGAGCTGGCAAGCGCGCACTGGCTTGCCGAAAGATTCGATGCTGCGCGCTTCTTGCGCGACCTCCAAGCGCGCCGTGCAGCGCTGGCCAAGGGCGGTGAAGACGACGAAGAAGCGCTGATGAATTTGCTGCGCCGTGCGCACCAAACCGAGGTGTTTCGCACCCTGGCGCGAGACTTGGAAGGCTTGTTGGCCGTTGAAGCCGTGGCCGATGATTTGAGCGCCTTGGCCGACGCGATGGTCCGACTGAGCCTGGACTGGATTTGGCAGGGCTGGTGGTCTGCGGCAGACAAGCGCGCCCACCAAGCCCCGGCCGATCTGGTGGTGCTGGCTTACGGCAAGCTGGGCGGCAAAGAGCTTGGCTACGGCAGCGATTTGGATTTGGTGTTCATCCATGGGGATGCGCATGAGCGGGCGCAAGAGTGCTACGCGGCACTTGCCAAAAAGCTCATCAACTGGTTCACCACCAAAACAGCTCTTGGCGATTTGTACGAGATCGACACCGCCCTGCGCCCCAATGGCAATGCGGGCTTGCTGGTCACGCACATCGATGCGTTTGAACACTACCAAGGCCAGCGTGGCAGCAATGCCGCCTGGACCTGGGAGCACCAGGCCATCACCCGCGCGCGGGTGGTTTGCGGGCCTGCGGCCTTGGCAGATCGGGTGGACGCGACGCGCGCGCTCGTGCTTCAAAGCCCGCGCGACGCCGCAGCGCTGCGCCAAGAGATCGTGGTGATGCGGCAGAAGATGCGCGATGCACACCCGAGCGCGGCGCATAGCTTCGATCTGAAGCACGGCGAAGGCGGCATGATCGATGTGGAGTTTGCCGTGCAGGCCATGGTGTTGCTGCACGCGCACGCCGATGCCGGCCTGGTGGCGAATGTGGGCAACATTGGCTTACTTCAGCGTGCAGAAAGCACCAGCTTGCTGCCGCCAGGCACGGGCATTGCCGCCGCTGACGCCTACCGCGAATTTCGGGCGCTGCAGCATGCGCGCCGTTTGAACGAAGAGTCGCTCAGCGTCCCCGCCGCCGACTTTTCGCGTCAGACGCAGGCGGTGAAGGCCTTGTGGCAGGCGCTGGCGCTCTCCGCAGCATCAATTTGACGAGTTTTTACAGCTCTGTCCAATCATTTGCATCGTTTGTTGCTGCGAAAAAAGTAGCAAATTCCTGATATCAAACGATGAATCGAGCTGGGCAGATCGTGGCTAAAGCACCCGCCCTTCGCGCCACTGGTAGCGCTGTGCCAGTGCTTTGAAGGCAGCTACTTGCGGGTCAAGGCCTGTCGTTTGGCGCAGGCATTCGCCCACCCAATCGGCCATCTGCTCAGCGCGCGCAGCATCCAAAAAGAGGGCGCGGCAGCGGCGGGCCAACACGTCTTCCGCCGTGATGGCGTGCTCCAACTGGGCCATGTGTTGCACATGGGTTGCGGTGAGGTCTTGTGGCGCAATGCCCGTGGTGGCCTGGAGCTTCAGGCCAGCGGTGCCGCAGGCGCGGCGCTCCAGCATCTTTGCCTCGGCTGCGCGTGAGAGCACGTCGTCGGCCATCGCGCGGTAAGTCGTCCATTTGCCGCCCGTCACCGTGAGCAGGCCCGATTTGCTCACCAAAACCGTGTGTTCGCGCGAAAGCGCGGCTGTGCCCTGGCCGTCCTCGTCGAGCGGCTTCACCAGCGGGCGAAGCCCGCTCCACACGGAGCGGATGTCGGCCTGGGTGGGTGCAGTGGCCAGGTAGTTGGCCGCTTCACGCAGGATGAATGCCACTTCGCCCGGTAGCGCGGCCGGGTCGTGCGGCAAATCTGGGCGAGGCGTGTCTGTGGTGCCGAGGATCACGCTGCCAAGCCAAGGCAGCACGAAAAGCACGCGCCCGTCGGCGGTTTTGGGCACGAGCAAGGCATGCTCGCCGGGCCAAAATTTGCGATCCACCACGATGTGCGTGCCCTGGCTGGGTGCCACCATCGGCTTCACCGGCCGATGCAAGGCAGCGCCGTCGGCTGCGCGCAGCTCGTCTACCCAAACACCAGTGGCGTTGATCACGCAGCGGGCGCGCACCGTCGTGGGCTCGCCAGTAAGCGCGTCCTGCACTTGTGCGCCGACCACGCGCGGGCTGCCATCTGCGCTGTCGTGCAGCAAGCCTGTTACGCGGGCATGGTTGAGCACCACCGCGCCCAGGCGCTCGGCGGTGAGCGCTAAGGCGAGTGCCAAGCGGGCGTCGTCAAACTGGGCATCCCAATATTCCACGCCGCCTTGTAAATGGGCGGTTTTGCAGTTGGCGGCGCGTTGCAGCAGCTCGGTTTTGCTCAAAAAGCGTGTGCTGCCAATGCCAGCACTGCCAGCCAGCGCGTCGTACATCTTGAGGCCAATGCCATAAAAAGGCGCTTGCCACCAGGCATACGAGGGCATCACAAATGCCAGCGGCTTCGACACTTCTGGCGCATTGCGCAGCACGTGCGTGCGTTCGTGAAGCGCTTCGCGCACCAAGCTGATGTTGCCTTGCGCCAGATAGCGCACGCCGCCGTGCAGCAGCTTGGTGGCGCGGCTCGATGTGCCCTTGGCGTAGTCTTGCGCTTCCAGCAGCGCCACGCGAAAGCCACGCTGCGCCGCATCGACTGCCACGCCCAGCCCTGTGGCCCCACCACCGATCACGAGCAAGTCAAACGGCTCGGGGTTCTGGCTGAGGGCGTGGAATTGTTGCGCGCGGCTGCTCATGGCAGCACATCATGCAGCAAAGTGGCGCGATTTTGGCGGGGCCTCGCTGCCGCGGCAGCGTTGACGGCGGCAGGGCTTATGCCGTTTCGCGTGCTGCGGAAGAGGCGGTGGCTGAGACGCCGTGCGCATGTCGCCACTGGTGCAGTTGCTCGCCAATGGATTCCAGCGCATCGAGCGCCACCACGCCGGGCACTTCCTTGCGGTGGATCACGGGGCAAGCGCCACCAGCCCAAATTTCAATGTGGGGGGGCAACTTTTCGCGCAGCTCGGTCAAGCCGTTCAGCACGTAGTTCGGGTTCAGGCTTGCGGTGAAGCTGAGTGCGAGCACATCGGCGCGGTGCGATGTGGCCGCCAGCACCATGTCCCAAATCGGGGTTTGCACACCCAGCGACAAGGTTTTGCAGCCCTCCAGCTGAAAAATCGCCTCGGCCATCAAAATGCCCAAGCCGTGCGGCTCCTGCGGGAAGGTGGTGAGCAACACGCGCGGGCGGCCATTCACATTCGATGCAGGCATCGTGGACAAGGCATTGCGCAGCACCACGTTCACGCTCTCGGTGTACATGTGCTCTTCAAACACCTCAACTTGGCCGCGCATCCAAGCGTCGCCAATGGCCACGTTCAGCGGCGCGAGCAAATCGGTCACGAAACGCGCCAAGCCCATGCGCAGGCTGGATTGCGACAGTTCGCGGCGCAGCGCGTCCATGTCGTGGGCTTTGACCAAATCCACGTAGCGGCGCAAATTCGAGTTGTCGTCTTGAGAGATGCGTTGGGGCGTGGTCGCCAAGCTGCCGCTGATGCTTTGCAGCTGATCGACCGTCAAGTTCACGATTCTGCCGGGGCGGTGGCCTGCATCGAGCAAGCGCCGGATCAGCCGCAGCTTTTCCACCTGGTCGAGCGGGTAAGCCCGCTCGTCAAACGCATCGCGCTGGGGTTGCGGAAAGCCGTATCGACGCTCCCAAACACGCAAAGTGTCTTTGGAAAGCCCGGTGTCGCGTTCAACGGCCGCGATGGAAACTGTGATTGGCCGAATGGCCCGGTCGTTCATGGTACTGCTCTTCTCCATGCGGCTTCGCCAGAGCCGAATTACTGCGCCCAAGTATGGCGCAAGCGAGGGGAAAAGCCTAGCCCACACTCACAACGTGGGACTCGGGTAAACGCCAATGAACTTTACAATGATGTCATAGACAAAACTTGCACAAGCGCCGCTCTGAGGGTACATTTAATGCAACAGGTTTGCGCAGCGGGCTGCCGGATACTCCAGGAGGAAATGGGGTCAATTTTGCAGCGCCACCGTGGGGAAACGGCGAAAGCGTCACGGGAAAAGTCCAACTGCGCAACAAGGTTTTTGTCCAAGCAAGCAAATTTCTGACTGTTGAGTCATAATTTGAAGGAGTAGTCAAATATTTTTTGCACATGACAAACCGTTTTTTTCGTAGGTGTTTTTTCCGGCGTTTCAGCGCCGTTTCGCGCACTTCGGTACAAACGAGTTGTCCACAGTTTCATGTGTCGCGAGGTCTTTCGAGAGCTGTTAGCTCGTCTGCAATCCCGGAGCGCTTCTCCTCCTCCTCCCTCCCTCCTCCATTCGTTTCGGGGCGTTTCGCGACACTTTCTTATGCCAAGGCGCTGACCAGGGTTGATCCCCGGTCAGCGCTTTTTGCTTTTCGCGGCCTGCGCGCGGGGGCTTTGGCATGAGCGCGCTGAATGTGGCCGTGATCGGCTCTGGCATCTCAGGTCTCACGGCGGCTTACACCTTGAGCCAGCAAGCCAGAGTCACGCTCTTTGAAGCGGCAGATTACTTCGGCGGCCACACACACACAGTAGACGTGAGCCTGCGCAACCACGCGGGCGAAACCGTCACGCACGGCGTTGACACCGGCTTTTTGGTCTTCAACGACCGCACTTATCCCAACCTGATTCGGCTCTTCGAGGAGCTCAAGCTCCCGGTTGCCGACTCCGACATGTCTTTTTCTGTTCAGGTGCCGGGCGCTTTTGGCAGCGAGGCGCTTGAGTGGAGCGGCAGCGATCTGAACACCGTGTTTGCCCAGCGCGGCAATTTACTGCGGCCCAAGTTTTGGGGCATGTTGGCCGATTTGATGCGCTTCAACCGCCGCTGCACCGCTTTGGCGATGAAGGAGCACGCGCTTGAAATGGCGCAGCCCCTCGGTGAGTTTTTAAAGCGCGAAGGCTACGGCGATGCCTTCGTGCGCTGGTATTTGCTGCCCATGCTGGGCTGCATTTGGAGCTGCCCCACCGATCAGATGCTCGCCTTTCCTGTGGGCACGATGGTGCGGTTTTGCCACAACCACGGCCTGATTCAAGTCACCAACCGCCCCCAATGGCGCACGGTGATCGGCGGCGCGCGCAACTATGTGGAGCGCATGCTCAAAGCCATCCCCGATGCGCGGCTCAACACCCCCGTGCAGCGCATCGAGCGCGACCGGGCTGCCAGCCGAAATGGCGTGCGCGTGTTCACCGCAGGCCGCGCTGAGCTGTTTGACGCCGTGGTGCTCGCCACGCACAGCGACCAAGCGCTCAGCTTGCTCGCAGCGCCCAGCGATACCGAGCAAGCCCTTCTAGGCGCGATCCGCTACCACCCGAATCGCGCTGTGCTGCACACCGATGCGGGCGTGTTGCCCAAGCGCAAAGCCGCGTGGGCGGCCTGGAACTATGAGCGCGCAGCCGTGGGCAGCACCGAATCGGCCCGGGTGTGCCTGCACTATTGGCTCAACAAGCTGCAGCCGCTGCCGTTCAAGCAAGACGTGATCGTGAGCCTGAACCCCGTGAGCGCGATTGACCCCGCCCAAGTGATGGGCGAGTACGACTATGCGCATCCGGTGTTTGACAGCGCAGCCGTTGCGGCGCAGGCTGAACTGCCCAACTTGCAAGGCCAAGCCCACACCTATTTTTGCGGCGCATGGACGCACTACGGCTTTCACGAAGACGGCCACCGCAGCGGGCTGGCCGTGGCGCGCGAGCTGCTCAAACGCATTCACGGGGTGCAGGCTTGAGCGCAGCCGCGTTGCTTCAAGCCTTGCCGCACATCGGATTCGGCCAGGTGCGCCACAAACGCTTGCGGCCTGCTGTGCATGCGTTCGTCTACCCCACCACCTTTTTGATGTTGCCCATGCGCACGTGGGCCGAAGGCGGCCTGGCGCGCAACAGATTCGCCCCCATCAGCTTTTATGACCGCGATCACGGCGATGGCCGAGCG
>JAAFHN010000279.1 GCA_013298415.1 Comamonadaceae bacterium | reverse complement strand
GCCAAACGCCTTGCGCTGGCGCGCCCAATCGAGTGCATCGGTGAAGCAGCGCTCGGCAAAACCGAGTGCCATCACGGCCATGCTGAGCCGCTCGCCGTTGAAATTGCTCATGATCATTTTGAAGCCCTGGCCTTCGGCACCGATCAGGCAGCGGGCTGGCACGCGCACGCGATCAAAGTGCAGGGCAGCGGTATCCGAACAATGCCAGCCCATCTTGTGCAGCCGAGTGCGGCTCAAGCCCGGTGAGTGGCCGGGCACGGCAATCAGCGAGATGCCGCTTGGGCCTTTGTTCGCAGGGTCGGTGCGCACGGCAACGGTGATCCAGTCGGCCCGCAGGCCGGATGTGATGTAGACCTTTTCGCCGTTCAGCACGTAGTCGTCGCCATCGCGCACCGCAGTGGTGCGCAAGGCCGCCACGTCGCTGCCGCCGCCTGGCTCGGTGATGGCGAGTGCGGCGATTTTTTCGCCGCGCAGCACGCTCGGAATCACCTCAGCCTGCAACTCGGCGCTGCCGTGCCGCAAGATGGGCGGCAGGCCGATGTTGTGGCTGAAAAGGCTGGCCATCAGGCCGCCGCTGCCAGCGTGTTCGGCCAAGCTGCGGGCAAGCGCATTGCGCATGGCCCAGCTCGCGGGCGTGCCGCCCAAGGCCTCGGGGTAGCCCATGCCCAGAAAGCCAAGCCCAGCCGCGCGCTTGTGCAGGCTGAGCGGCAGCCCGCCCGCTTGCTCCCAGGCCTCCAAGTGCGGGTTGATCTCGGATTCGGCAAAGCGTCGAGCCGAATCGGCGATCAGCGCCAGGTCTGCTGCATCGGTGGTGTGGGGCGTGTTCATGGCGGGATAATTTTGGAAGCTCATGGCCATTGTGGTGCAGGGCGGAAAAGCGGCAGAAGGAGCGGGCAGAAGGCGCAGGCAGATGCGAGCTGTCGCACAGGTGAATTCACCGTGTTCCGCGCTGCGCTCTGCCCTCAAAATGCTGTGTTGACCCGTTCACAGAAAGCCGACCATGACAACCAGCACCCAAATCCAGAACTCTCTCGTCGTTTTGGCATCCCGCCCCCAGGGTGAGCCGACCGTTGACAATTTTTCGCTGCGCAGCGAGCCGCTTGCCGCGTTGACAGACGGCCAAGTGCGCGTGAAGCACCACTTCCTGAGCCTGGATCCCTACATGCGCGGCCGCATGAACGAGAGCAAGAGCTACGCGGCGGCCCAGGCCATCGATGAAGTGATGATTGGCGGCACCGTGGGTGAGGTGGTGGAGAGCAAGCACGCGGCCTACGCCGTGGGCGACACCGTTGTGGGCATGGGCGGCTGGCAAGAGTATTCGGTGGTGGATGGCAACCAGCGCGGTGTGCTGCGCAAAGTGCAAACAGGTGCGTTTTCCAGCAGCCACTACCTCGGTGCCGTCGGCATGCCGGGCGTGACCGCTTGGTACGGTCTCGTGAAAATTTGCGATCCCAAGCCGGGCGAAACGCTGGTGGTGAGCGCAGCTTCAGGCGCGGTGGGCTCTGCTTTTGGCGCATTGGCCAAAGCGCGTGGCTGCCGGGTGGTGGGCATCGCCGGCGGGGCAGACAAGTGCGCCTATGTGGTCAACGAGCTGGGCTTTGACGCGTGCCTGGACTACAAAGCGCTCGGAGACGTAAAAGCGCTCAGCAAAGCACTGAAAGATGCCGCGCCGAACGGAATTGACGGCTACTTTGAGAACGTAGGCGGCTGGATTCTGGATGCCGTGCTCACGCGCATGAACGCCTTTGGCCGCATCGCAGTTTGCGGCTTCATCGCGGGTTACAACGGCGCGCCCACGCCGATGGCCAACCCTGCGCTCATCCTCATCAACCGCCTCACCGTGCGCGGCTTCATCGTGAGCGAGCACATGGAAGTCTGGCCCGATGCGCTCACCGAGCTGGCGGGCCTGGTTGCCAGCGGCAAATTGAAACCCCGCGAATCGATTGCCGACGGCATCGCCTCCGCGCCCGAAGCCTTTTTGGGCTTGCTCAAGGGCAAGAACTTCGGCAAACAGCTGGTGAAGCTGGGCTGAGGGCTTTCAACCGGACGCGTGCCAACTGCCCGCTGTCGTGATTTTTGGGGTGGTCACGCGTCAATTTGCTGCTCCAATCCCTAATTTTGGGGATGCGAGAGTGCGGTTTTTGAGCGAGGATTGTGGCAGCCCGGTCGGTTCTGGTTTCTCGCAGAGAATGGGTTCTTGCGATCAAGTGCTTGCTAAGAACCTGTGGGTGCCGTGGGAGTGCAACGATGCGCGAACTTACTTGGAAGTCTACTTGGCGATTGGTCATGCTCGGTGCCATTTTCGGGCTGGTGGGCTTGGCCGGATGTGGCGGGGGAACGAGTTCCGCTCCGCCAGCTCCGCCCCCGGTGGCCGAGCCACCCCCTTCCCCGCCACCTCCGCCGCCTCCTCCTTCAGATCCGCTCGCGCCTCAGGGAAGCGTGAATTCCGCCGAAGGCGGTGCGACTTTCGGCGTTGCGCCGCAAGATGTGGGTGGTGACGGCGGCGATTCAGGTTCGGGTGGTGGTGCTGGCGATGGAGCGCCCTTGCGCCGAGCAGCAATCATCGTGACGGATCGGACGGGTGCGACTCGAAGAGGTTTCACCAACGACGACGGCAACTACTTTGTGCGTTTTCCATCGAGCTTTCAAGCGCCCATCGTCGTGAAGGTGGTGGATGCAGGTGGCAATGTGCTCAGCTCTGCCAGTGCAGACGCGCCCGCTTCGGGCCGAGTGCTCCGCATCAACGTGAACACCCTGACCGACAAAATGGTAAGCGATGCGATTCCCGCCACCGTGACAGGCACCGACAAAGCGTTTGCCGGTGCGCAGGTGGACGCGGCGCGCCTTGAGCAGGCGCGGCTCGATGTTGTCGCGTCTGTTCGCGCGGCGCTCGGCGTGGCTGGCATCAGTAAAACAGACCTCTTTGATCCCGTCAAATCCGTCTTTGCCCTCAATGGCATTGGCGTAGATGCGGTGCTTGAATCGATTGCCCACAGCAGAAACGCTGTCACGGGCGCTACCGAGCTCCGAGCTAAATTGGCAGGGCTCACCAACGATGCGGGTGGCGTGGTGCGCCCCAGTTTGGTCACATCTAACTCCCCGCTGGCTACCGCCCAGGTAGCGATTCCAGCCAGCCCCGCGCTCACGTTCACAAAAATCAAAGCCTGGCTTGATGAGTACAACCGATGTCTCACACTCACTCCAGTCGCCTTCGCCGCAGATGCAAACTGTGCGGATTCAGACGGCTCGCGGCTGGTCTCGACCAGCTACCTTAGCAATTCGAAAGACCTGAAAGAAGATTTGCGCATGCTCTTCAGCGACAGCGGTGCCGTTCATATCTCTGGAAGCACTTTGCGCAATCCCAGAGTGCTTGCGCTTTACAAGTCCGCGCCCGGTGCTGCGAACGACGACCGTGCCTGGGTCGAGGTCACCATCCGCCAACCCCGCAGCGGGCCGCTGGCCGATAACTTCAGCGGCGCGCAGGAATACACCAGGGTACTGACTTTTCGGCGAGATGACTCGCTCAACCGCGCTCGCGCTGGCAACTGGATATTGCATGGTAACCAGTTGGACTTTGATGCTGGGATTGAGACGCAGTACGTGCGGGTGATTCAGCTCAATCCTGCGATGCAAGGCGTATACGCAGGCCAGGAGCCAAGTCGTCTGGAAACCCGTTTGAACCTACCGTTCAGCACCCTGCGGTTTGATGCCGCCACGCGAAGCTACACAAGCGCGAACATCCGTGCCGTGCGCATCAAGGGCCCAGGTTTGAACCCCCAGGGGGTGAGCTTTGTGCCAGGGCCTGCCAGCAGGGGCAACGCTCTGACCTTCTTCTCCGGTAGCGGAACCATCCCCAACACCACCGTCACGATGAACCCGCGTAACCGACTGAACACCTCAGGCGTTGGCTTGGCAGTCGCTGGTTTGGACGGAGTGCCGTTCCCTGCGACTCTGGAGGCAAGCCAATCGTTTTTGGATGCACCAGCCTTGAGCAGTTTTGTTGATTTGCAAGCCTTTTCGTCCTACTCGGTTGAGGTGTTTGACGCCCGCAACAACGCGACCTCAGTGCCGAGCACCACATTCACGCTTTACAACCTCGCAGCGGCGGTGGCGCCTGGCCAATGGCGCGGGGCCCCGATGCACGATTTTGCACCTACCCAGCCCCTCCTGGCAGCGCCACAGCCCGGCATTGCAGCATCGAGTCCTCCGCTCGGCGTGGCAGTAAATTGGATAAACAATCCGAGCGCGGCGGCCGTGAGTCAGGTGCGCGTCGTCGGCAACGAATCTGTGCCAAAAGGTTTGAGCGTTGCTGCTGCAAGCCGCCTGCGTCAAGAGGATCGCAGCATCGGCATAGTTGGTGCGTCTACGACAGGGACGCGTCCGACGGCTTCGACAGTGAGCTTGCCGTCCGGGCTACCCAGCTTGGGCAATGGCACGGCGGGGGATGATCGGTCGCTCCTGGTCGTGGCGTCCCAAGCTCGTGCG
>JAAFHN010000445.1 GCA_013298415.1 Comamonadaceae bacterium | reverse complement strand
GGTGATGATGCGATCGACAACGCCCACGCCGGTGAGCGGGAGCGTGCAGCGGGGCAGAATTTTCAAATCCTCTGAGCCGTCTTTCTTCTTGGCCACGTGCTCCATCAGCACGATCACGCGCTTGACGCCGGCCACCAAATCCATCGCGCCGCCCATGCCTTTGACCATCTTGCCGGGGATCATCCAGTTGGCCAGATCACCCTTTTCGCTCACTTGCATGGCGCCCAAGATGCTGAGATTGATCTTGCCGCCGCGAATCATGGCAAAGCTCTCGTGGCTGCCGAAGATGCTCGATCCTTTGATGGTGGTGACGGTTTGCTTGCCCGCGTTGATGAGGTCGGGGTTCACCTCATCTTCGTTCGGAAAAGGGCCAATGCCGAGCATGCCGTTTTCGCTTTGCAGCCACACCTCTTTGTCAGCAGGCACGTGATTGGCAACCAGGGTGGGGATGCCGATGCCGAGGTTCACGTAAAAGCCATCTTCCAGCTCTCGCGCCGCGCGGGCAGCCATTTGGTCTTGTGTCCAGGGCATGTCAGACTCCTTCTTTCGGTGTGATGGTGCGCTTTTCAATTCGCTTCTCGGGCGTGGCGTTCAGCACGATGCGGTGAACGTAAATGCCAGGCAGGTGAATGTCGTCGGGTGCGAGTTCGCCGGTTTCCACGATTTTTTCCACCTCCACCACGCAAATCTTGCCCGCCATCGCGGCAGCGGGGTTGAAATTGCGGGCGGTCAAGTTGAAGCGCAAATTGCCGCTTTTGTCGGCCACATCAGCTTTCACCAATGCGACTTCGGGGCACAGGGCGCGCTCCATCACGTAGGTTTCGCCATCAAACTCACGCAGCTCCTTGCCCTCGGCAACCATGGTGCCCACGCCGGTTTTGGTGAAAAAAGCCGGAATGCCCGCGCCGCCTGCGCGCAGCTTCTCAGCCAGCGTGCCTTGGGGCGTGAAATCGAGCTGCAACTCGCCCGCCAGGTATTGGCGCTCAAACTCTTTGTTTTCGCCCACGTAGCTGCTGATCATTTTGCTGATCTGGCGCGTCTCCAGCAGCTTGCCGAGGCCAAAGCCATCTACGCCTGCGTTGTTGGAAATGGCGGTGAGATTTTTCGCGCCGCTGTCGCGCAGCGCGTCAATCAGTGCCTCAGGGATGCCGCACAGGCCAAAACCGCCGACGGCGATGAGTTGGCCATCGCGCACGATGCCTTGCAAGGCTGCGGCGGCGCTCGGGTAAATCTTGTTCACGTGAACCTCGATTAGGAATTTGAATAGACCCCAAGATACTACGGCGAACGCGCAATCTTGTTGCATGCTGCGGCTTTGATGCTGGGGTTCGCCAACCACGAACGCTTCTTTTTATGTAGCATCAGATGTAATGAATCGTAGGACAGTGACTTGATTTATCTTCAAAAACCCGCTTGGAGCCGCCGAAAGGCCGTTTTAGCGGCCGCTGGCCTGCCTTTGGCGTTGCACACGGCCTCGGCAACTGCCCAGAGCGCGTCAGGCCAGCCCATCGCAGGCGTGTGGATCGCTGGCCCGCAGCACAACCGCTTTTGGCAAAGCCCGGCCAGCATGCGCGAGCACATGGCAGCTTTCAAGCGCGGGGGGCGCAACACGGTTTACTTGGCTTGCTTCAACCATGGCCGCAGCTACTGGCCCAGCCGCCTGATGCAAGAGGTGTTGGGCGATGGCGAAAACGGCCTCATTGCGCCGGAATTCAAGGGCCGCGACCCCTTGGCCGAGGCGATTGAGGCAGGCGCCGCGCACGGCATTCGCGTGTTTGCCTGGCTTGAGTTTGGATTTGCCAGCCACCACCGCTACAGCCCCTACGAGCGCACCCTGCTCAAAGTCAACCCGAGCTGGGCCGCGCTCAACCGTGAGGGCAAACCGGTCGTCAAGAACGATTTCCACTGGATGAACGCGTTTGAGCCCGCTGTGCAAGGCCTATTGCTCAGCCTGTGCGTGGAGCTGGCACGCAACTACCCCGGTTTGGCAGGGGTGCAGGGCGACGACCGATTGCCCGCGCAGCCGGTGGAAGGCGGCTATCACGAAGCTGTGCTGGCGGCGTTTGCGAAGACCAACCCCTCGGCTGCTGGACTGCCCGCCGACAAAGACCCTGCTTGGGTGCGCTTTCGCGGCGGCTTACTCACTGCCTGGCTTGGCGAATTGCGCGCCGCAATCAAGGCTGCGCGGGCCAACTGCGAACTCAGCCTTGCACCGAGCGCCTACCCCTTTGCCCTGTTTGAATACCTGCAAGACTGACCGCAATGGCTGAAATTGGGACTTTGCGACGAAGTGATCCCCCAGTTGTATCGGCGCGATGCGGAGAGTTTTGCGCGGCTGGCCGTGGCTACGGGCAGGACCATGGCCGAACATGCCAGCCCCGCATCTGCCCACACCCGGCTGGGCGCAGGCATGCTCTGGTCGCTGGGGCCAAAAACGGTTGCCACGCCGGACTTGGTGGCGCAGTGGGCGAAGGCTTCACGAGCCGCTGGCATCCCCGGCGATGTGCTCTTTCACAGCATCGGGGTGGCGGAGCAAGCGGAGAGCCTCAACGCCGCGCTCAAACGGCCCTGAAGCTTCAAGACTCCCCGCCCGCCGTCGGGCGATCGCTTCGTTGGCCAGCGCCAGAGACACCTGCAGCAGCACCCTCGCCTTCGCAGGCACGAGGTCGATGACGGCTAACGTGTCATCGTCACGCGAAGCAGCAGCGCCCAGGAGGCACCGGGTGCTGCGCCAAATCAGGACACCGCGCTCATGCAAGGCTTCCAGCGGCTTGAGCAACGCCGCATGCACGGTGGCGTTGCCCGTGCCCGCCACCACCAAACCGCTCGGTGCATCCTTTGGGTCAGCAAAAAGGCGATTCAGCAGCTTGCCGCTCGCATCCGCGTGGCTGTGGATGATTTCCACCCAAGGCAGCCCGTGCGAGCGAACCCGGCTCAGGAATTTCACTACTTCGCTTTTTGTAGCAAAGAGTGTTGTGAATTCCTGGACAGTGTCGGCTTTTTCTTTCAAATCGGCGATCAAAGCACCCCCGGAGCGCGAGAAACGGCCTAAAAGCGGCTCATCGCCCGAGGAAAACGCATTCGGGCGGTGGGTGTGGACTTTGCGAACGCACA
>JAAFHN010000568.1 GCA_013298415.1 Comamonadaceae bacterium | reverse complement strand
CCCACCCGCAGCACGCGGCACGCCGCAAATCGAAGTGGCCTTTGACATCGACGCCAACGGCATCTTGCACGTGAGCGCCAAAGACAAAGGCACCGGCAAAGAAAACAAAATCACCATCAAAGCAAACTCGGGCTTGAGCGAGGCCGAAATTCAGAAGATGGTGAAAGATGCCGAGTTGAACGCTGAGGAAGACAAGAAGAAGCTGGAGCTTGTGCAAGCCCGCAACCAAGCGGAAGCCGCCGTTCACAGCACCAAGAAATCACTCGGCGAATACGGCGACAAGCTCGAAGCCGGTGAAAAGGAAAAGATCGAAGCTGCGATCAAAGAGCTGGAAGAGGCTCTGAAAGGCGAAGACAAAGCCGCGATTGAAAAAGCAGAAGCCGCGCTCGGCCTCGCCGCCCAAAAGATGGGCGAAAAAATGTATGCCGACATGCAGGCGCAGCAAGCCGCGGCCCAAGCGGCAGCAGGCGCGGGTGCTGCAGGAGCAGCGCCCGGTGGCGCAGCAGGCGGCGCACAAGCCAAGCCAGCAGACGACAACGTGGTGGACGCGGAAGTCAAGGAAGTGAAAAAAGGCTAAGCTGTCTGCGTCGCCCCCCAAAAAGGAGTCCGCCATGCGCCCATTCACCGCCGTGTACCAAGCCGTGCCTGAAGGCTATATCGCCTTCGTGGAGGAGCTACCCGGCGCAAATGTGCAGGCGAGCTCGCTGGATGAAGCGCGCTTGCAGTTGCGCGAGGCGGTTGAATCTGTACTGGATGCGAACCGCATACTGGCAGAGGAACAGCTTTCTCGTGCTGCTGCGAGCGGCACGAACTTGGTGGTGCGTGAGCCGTTTTCTTGGGCATTTTCGCCAGCGTAAGTTGCTGTGGTCAAGCGCCTCGATTTGTGGAAGTGGCTTCAGCAGCACGGCGTTGAAATTCTGCGCGAAGGCGGCTCGCACACGGTTGTTGTGAACCGGCAAACGGGGCGCGCCTCCACCCTGCCCCGACATCGCGAGATCAACGACTTTCTCGCCAAAAAGATCTGCAAGGATTTGGAAATCCCTGCGCCGTTTTGACCCAGACCCAGAAAACAGCTCATGGCCACCAAACGCGACTACTACGAAGTCCTAGGCGTTGCGAAAAACGCAGCTGAAGACGACATCAAAAAAGCCTATCGCAAACTGGCGATGAAGTTCCACCCTGACCGCAATCAGGGAGACGACGCGAAGGCTGCCGAAGAAAAATTCAAAGAGGCCAAAGAAGCCTACGAGATGCTTTCCGATCCACAAAAGAAAGCAGCCTACGACCAGTACGGCCATGCTGGCGTGGATCCGAACATGCGCGGCGGCGGCCCTGGGGCGGAAGGCTTCGGCGGATTTGCCGAGGCCTTTGGCGATGTGTTCGGCGATTTGTTTGGCGGGCGCAGAGGCGCTGGTGGCGGCGGTGGCAGGCAGGTCTATCGCGGCAACGATCTCAGCTACGCCATGGAAATCACGCTGGAAGAAGCGGCCTACGGCAAAGACGCTCAACTGCGCATCCCCAGCTGGGATGAGTGCAACACCTGCCACGGCTCGGGCGCGAAACCAGGCACCAGCGCCAAAACCTGCGGCACTTGCGGCGGCTCGGGTACGGTTCACATGCGCCAGGGCTTTTTCAGCGTGCAGCAAACCTGCCCACACTGCCGAGGCACGGGCAAGATCATTCCCGAGCCCTGCACCACCTGCCACGGCGTGGGCAAGATCAAAACGCAAAAAACACTCGAAGTACGCATTCCAGGCGGCATTGACGACGGCATGCGCATCCGCTCAGCCGGCAATGGCGAGCCAGGCACCAATGGCGGCCCGGCGGGCGATTTGTTCATCGAAGTGCGCCTGAAAAAGCACGAAGTGTTTCAGCGCGAGGGCGACGATCTGCACTGCGAAGTGCCCATCAGCTTCGTCACAGCTGCACTTGGCGGCGAGATCGGCGTGCCCGTGCTCGGCGAAAAAGAGCCTGGTGAGGTGAACATCGACATCCCCGAGGGCACGCAAGCGGGCAAGCAATTCCGCCTGCGCGGCAAAGGCATCAAAGGCGTGCGATCCAGCTACCCCGGCGATTTGTATTGCCACATCAGCATTGAAACCCCGGTAAAGCTCACCGAGCACCAGCGCAAGCTGCTCAAAGAGTTTGATGACAGCGTGAAAAAAGGCGGCAGCAAACACTCGCCGAACACCGAAAGCTTTGCAGACAAGCTGCGCGGCTTCTTCAAGGCTTGAAGGCCAGGGGTCAAATAACGCGAAAAGCGCCGAAAGGGCGCGAAAAACGCCAAAAAAATGACCTTTTTGCTTGAGCGCAGCTCTGCGGATGCTACTTTTTTGGAAGCGTTAGATACAGCAAACAATTGGACTGCGTTGTTACTTCTCTGAAAAATTCTGCGCTTGTGACAACGACCAGAAAATCCAAAGCCTTTTCAGCGCTTTTCGCGATCTTTTTGCGCTTTCTGCGTTACAGGCTTCCTAGACCC
>JAAFHN010000019.1 GCA_013298415.1 Comamonadaceae bacterium | reverse complement strand
TTGCAGCGTGGCTGCCCAGTGCAAGCCCGTGCCGCGTGCGGCATCCGAGCTGCGGCGACTGGGCAGCTTGGGAATCGGCAGCCGAATGCGCTGCGCCAAGCGCTGCACCAGGGCGTATTCGGCATTACTGAGCGCATTGAAATCGGCATGCTTGAGCCGCAGGCTGTCGCTCGCGGTCATGGTGGCGTCGAACTTCACTTCTTCGTCTGGCGCTGCCCCAGGCAGTTGCACGCCCGGGAGTTTGGCCGGGTTGAGCGCTTCGCGCACACGCGGGCGCTGGGTGCTGGGGTGGGCCTTGCCTTCACCCGTGGGCAGCATTTGCGCAAGCAGCTTGTGCGCCACATTCGGGTCTTTGAAGAAGGCCTCAAACATCTCGTTGAAGAGGGCGATGTCTTGCTCGCGGCTGATCAGCGTGCTTTGCAGAGCAGCGGCCACATCGCCCTTTTGCGCAAACTCGACCAGTGCCAGCGCTTCTTGGGCCAAGGCGATGCGCGACGCATCTATCGGCACACCCGCCCGGCGCAGCGCCCGCCCAAACGCCGCCACATTGCCAGCCAGCTTGCCCAGGCGGGCATCGCCGAGCAGGGAGACGCTCATGACCAGACAATAGATACAATTTCGTATCTATTATTTTGGAGCGCCGCCATGAAAGCCATCGCCAAAGTGTTCATGCACGGCAACAGCCAGGCCGTGCGGCTGCCGAAGAAGTTTCGGTTTGATGTGGATGAAGTGCGAGTTCGAAAAAACGAGCTCACTGGCGAGCTGATTCTTTCCCCTGCGCCAAGCGAAACTGCCATCCAGGCCTTTCTGCGCGGGTGGGAGGCGTTGCCAACAGATCCAGTTGACTTTGTGCGGCCGCGAAGCCCCATGCCCGGGCGCGACCTTTTTGAGAGCTGGGAAGACGAGGAAGCGCCATGAGCCCCACTCACATGATCGACACCTACGTGCTCGGCCAAGCGATTCGAAGGGCGGATGAGGCAGTGAATGAACGGTTTCGCGCAGCGCTGCGGGAACGCACATTGGCCATCAGCGCAATCACGCTCGGCGAAATGCGATTCGCTTTGGCGAAGCTGAGAGCCGGCTCCGCCTATCGCCACACTTTTGACGCGCTTTTGCCCTTGCTCTGCGTCCTCGCATGGGACGAAGCGGCGGCCAATGCATTTGGCACGATCCGAGCAGAGCAAGACCGGGAAATGGTGTCTGAGGGTGAATTGGGCGCGCAGGTGGCCGCTCACGCGCTGGCCTGCGACCTGACACTCGTCGTGCGCCACACGGATCACTTCAGTCACATTCCGCGTCTCAGGGTGGAAAGCTGGGCACGCGGCTAGGAGTCAGCGGCAGCATCCGCCAACACCGCCCCAATCCGCTGCGCATCCAGCGCCGCCACGTCTTCGCGCTGCTTGAACAAGATGCCGGCGGTGTCGCTCACCACTTCGGGGTCGAGGGTCAGCGTATCGAGCGCGACAAGCGCTTTGGCCCATTCCACGCTCTCGGCGATGCCGGGGCTGCGCACAAAGGCATTGGCATGCGGAGCCGAGCGCAGCGCGCTCACAAAGGCCGCAACCTGGGCACTCAAGCGCTCGCCGGCCTCGGGTACTTGAGCGCGAATGATCGCAAGCTCGCGCTCGCGTTCGGGGTAGTCCAGCCAGTGGTAGAGGCATCGGCGCTTCACCGCATCGTTCACATCGCGGGTGCGGTTGCTCGTCAAAATCACAAGCGGCTTGTGCGCTGCCCGCTGCAAGCCCAGCTCAGGAATGCTCACCTGAAACTCGCCCAGGTATTCGAGCAAAAAAGCTTCAAACGGCTCGTCGGCGCGATCCAACTCATCGATCAGCAGCACCGCGCCGGGAGCCGGGGCCAGCAGCGCTTGCAGCAAGGGGCGCTGGATCAAAAAGCGCTGGTCATACAGACTCTGCGCCGAATCGGCTTGGCCCTCACGCGCCTTCAAATGCAACAACTGCGCCGCATGGTTCCATTCGTACAGCGCCTCGCGCAGCTCCAAGCCGTCGTAGCACTGCAAGCGAATCAGGGGCCGCCCTGAAGCCGCCGCCAGCGCCTTGGCCAGCTCGGTTTTGCCCACGCCGGGTTCGCCTTCCAGCAGCAGGGGCCGTTGCAACTTCACAGCCAGCATCAAAGACGTGGCCGTGCGGCGATCCGCCAGATAGCCGACCCATTCCAGGGCTTGAAGTGTGGTGTCAACGGAATCGAATGACATCATCAAAATTCATAGCATTGAATGCCCAAAACACTTGGACAGAAGATTGATTTGAGCAAAAAAATGCCCGCAGCGAGCTGCTGCGGGCATTTGGGATGGCATCGCAGCATCAGCGCGCTGCCGCAACTGCCCTCGAAGTCTGCACCTTCACCAAATTGGCCCGATAGGCAGCACTTGCGTGGATGTCGGCGTTCATGTCTTCGGCGCTGACGGCAACCGCTTCGGCAGCAGCGCTGGTGAAGCTGGCGGAAAGGGCTTTTTCCATGGCGGACTCACGATAGACGCATGACCTCGCACCCGTCACCGCCACGCGCGCACCGCTGTCGAACTGCGCCACAAACACGCCCACCATCGCGAATCGGCTGGCGGGTTGCTTGAACTTGGCGTAGGCGGCTTTCTTGGGGATGGGAAAGCTCACCGCAGTCACGATTTCGCCGTCGCCCAGCGCAGTGCTGTACATGCCAGTGAAGAAGTCGTCGGCTTTGATTTGCCGCAGATTGGTGTGAACCGTCGCCCCCAAGGCGAGCACGGCGCTGGGGTAGCAGGCAGCGGGGTCGTTGTTGGCGATGCTGCCGCCTACGGTGCCGCGTGCTCGTACCTGGCGGTCGCCAATGTGTGAAGCCAAATCGGCAAGCGCTGGGATGGCGGATTTCACTTCCGAACTGGCCGCCACATCGGCGTGGCAAGTCATCGCGCCAATCGTGATCGCGTTGCCATCGCGCTTGATGCCTTTCAGGCTGGCGATTTGCCCCAGATCAACCACCTTGCCGGGGTCGCTCAGGCGCAGTTTCATCGATGGCAAAAGCGTTTGCCCGCCTGCCAATACCTTTGCGCCGCCTTTGGCTGCGCCAGCGGCTGCATCAACACTGCTGGCTGCTTCGTACTCAAATGCATACATGGTGTGTCTCCGGTACCTGGGTTTAGGCTTTGGCGGCTTGAATGGCTTCCCACACGCGGTGCGGTGAGGCTGGCATGTCGAAGTCTTTCACGCCCATGTCGTGCAGAGCGTCGAGCAAGGCGTTGATCACGGCTGGCGGCGAGCCAATCGCGCCTGCTTCGCCGCAGCCCTTGGTGCCGAGCGGATTGTGGGTACAGGGCGTACACACCGTATCGAGCTTGAACTCGGGCATGTCGTCGGCGCGGGGCATCGCGTAGTCCATGAAGCTTCCCGTCAGCAACTGGCCGGTTTCGCGGTCGTACACGCAGTTTTCCAAAAGCGCTTGGCCAATGCCTTGCACCAGGCCGCCGTGCACTTGGCCTTCCACGATCATGGGGTTGATGATGGTGCCGAAGTCGTCCACCGCAGTGAACTTGTCTACCTTCACGGTGCCGGTTTGCGGGTCCACTTCCACTTCGCAGATGTAGGTGCCTGCGGGGAAAGTGAAGTTGGTTGGGTCGTAAAACGCGGTTTCGTTCAACCCCGGCTCCAGCTTGTCGAGCGGGTAGTTGTGCGGCACGTAGGCGGTGAGCGCCACCGAGCCAAAGGGTACTTTTTTGTCAGTGCCGCGCACCGTGAATTCGCCGTTGGCAAAGTCGATGTCGGCATCGCTGGCTTCCAGCAAATGCGCGGCAATTTTCTTGGCCTTGGCCTCGATTTTGTCCAGCGCTTTCATGATGGCCGCGCCACCCACGCTGATGGAGCGCGAGCCGTAGGTGCCCATGCCGAAGGGCACGCGGCCCGTGTCGCCGTGTACCACATCCACCATATCCGGGCTGATGCCCAGGCGCGCAGCCACCACTTGCGCAAAGCTGGTTTCGTGCCCCTGGCCATGGCTGTGCGAGCCGGTGAAGACAGTGACGCTGCCGGTAGGGTGCACCCGAATCTCGCCGCACTCAAAGAGGCCCGCCCGCGCACCCAAAGCGCCAGCGATGTTGCTGGGCGCGATGCCGCAGGCTTCGATGTAGCTGCTGTAGCCAATGCCGCGCTTCAAGCCCTTGGCAGCACTGGCTGCCTTGCGCGCCTCAAAGCCCGCCACATCGGCCAAGGCCTGCGCCTTGTTCATGCAAGCGTGGTAGTCGCCCACGTCGTATTGCAGCGCAACCGGCGTTTGGTAAGGGAATGTGGTGATGAAATTGCGTTTGCGAATCTCGTCTTGGGAGAGGCCCATTTCCCAGGCTGCGCGGCTCACGATGCGCTCAAGGAGGTAGGTGGCTTCTGGCCTGCCCGCGCCGCGGTAGGCGTCCACTGGCGTGGTGTTGGTGAACCACGCATCCACTTCGCAATACACCTGCGGCGTGCTGTATTGGCCTGCCAGCAGCGTGGCATACAAGATGGTGGGCACGGCGGTGGCAAAGGTGCTCAAGTACGCGCCCATGTTCGCATCGGTGTGAACTTTCAGGGCCAAAAACTTGCCATCTTTGTCCATCGCCAATTCAGCGTGGCTCACGTGATCTCGGCCATGGGCGTCGCTCAAAAAGCTCTCGGTGCGCTCGCACACCCATTTGATGTTGCGGTTGAGCTGCTTGGCCGCCCAGGTGAGCGCCACATCTTCGGCATACAGGTAGATCTTGCTGCCGAATCCGCCGCCCACGTCAGGCGCGATCACGCGCACCTTGTGCTCAGGCAGGCCGAGCACAAAGGCCGTCATCAGCAGCCGCTCCACATGCGGGTTTTGGTTGCTCACATAGAGCGTGTACTCATCCGTTGCACGGTTGTAGCCGCCAATCGCTGCGCGTGGCTCCATCGCATTTGGAATCAGGCGGTTGTTGTACAGATCCAGCTTGGTCACATGGTAGGCGCTGGCCATCGCGGCATCCACCGCGCCTTTGTCGCCAATCGCCCACTTGTAGCAATGGTTGTCGGCCGCGATGTCATGCACAGTGGTTTTGCCCGAGCTGGCATCGCGCACATCGGAAATGGCAGGCAATACCTCATAGTTCACGACCACTTTTTCAGAAGCGTTCTTGGCCTGCTCGATCGTGTCTGCGATCACGATGGCCACGTGGTCACCCACGTAGCGCACCTTGCCTTGCGCCAGCACAGGGTGCGGCGGTTCTTTCATCGGCGTGCCATCCGTGCTCGTGATGAGCCAGCCGCAAGGCAGGCCGTTCATCTTGCCTTCGATGTCGGCCCCGGTGAAGATGGCCTGCACGCCGGGCATGGCCTTGGCGGCTGCGGTGTCCACACCCAAGAGCTTGGCATGCGCATGCGGGCTGCGCACGAACACCGCGTGCAGCTGGTTGTTGAGGTTGATGTCGTCGGTGTACTGGCCTGCGCCCACCAAGAAGCGGTAGTCTTCTTTGCGGCGGAGGCTTTCGCCAATGTGGGGAAGTTTTGCGAAATCGGGTGCGCCCATGATGTTTCTCCTTGAGCCTTAAGCGGTAGCGGGCTCGGTTGTCATGGCTTTTTGGCCAACTTGCACGGCTTTCACGATGTTTTGGTAGCCCGTGCAGCGGCATATGTTGCCTTCGAGCAGCTCACGGATTTCGGCTTCGTTGGCCTTCGGGTGGTGGGTACACAAATCCACAGCGCTCATCACCATGCCAGTGGTGCAAAAGCCGCATTGCAGGCCGTGGCACTCTTTGAATGCCGCTTGCATCGGGTGCAGCGTGCCGTCTGCCTTGGCCAAGCCTTCAATCGTGGTGATGCTCTTGCCGCTGGCTTGTGCCACCAGCACCGAGCAGCTTTTCACCGCTCGGCCATCCATGATGACAGTGCACGCGCCACACTGCGAGGTGTCGCAGCCAACGTGGGTGCCAGTGAGGCTGAGTTTGTCGCGCAGGGCTTGCACGAGCAAAGTGTGGGGGGCCACGTCGAGCGAGCGCGATTGCCCGTTGACGGTCAAACTGACTTGCATGGATTTGTCTCCTGGGGCTGAATCGCCGCTGTTCAACTGCTGACTGCACGGCCCGCAAAATGGGCGAAGCCGCAACACGCATTCTTCAAACGCCTAGGCGCAAGCGCTGCTAGGACTTACCCGATGCACCCCCATCGGATTCGCCAGGTCTTGACGCGACACGGACAGTTTGAAGGCCTGAACCCTTGCTAAGACGCTACGCTTCAAACAAACTGCAAAGAAAGCGCATGTTCATGATTCCCCGCACCCTTTTCACACCCGACCACACCGCCTACCGCGATGCCTTTGCCAAATTCATGGCACAAGAAATCGCGCCGCACCACGAGGCTTGGGAAAACGATGGCCATGTGAGCCGCGAGCTTTGGCGCAGCGCAGGTGAAAACGGCCACCTGTGCATGACGATGCCCGAAGCCTTTGGCGGCGTGGGCGCCGACAAGCTCTACAGCGTGATCCAAATGGAAGCACTTGGCGCGGGCGGCTTTTCAGGCGTGGGCTTTGGCCTGCACAGTGAAATCGTGGCCCCCTACCTGCTGCACTACGGTACACCTGAGCAGCAAGCACACTACTTGCCCAGGCTCGCTAGCGGTGACATGGTGGGTGCCATCGCCATGAGCGAGCCAGCAGCAGGCAGCGATTTGCAGGGCATCAAAACCACGGCCACGGATGCGGGCGACCACTATTTGCTCAACGGCAGCAAAACCTTCATCACCAACGGCTTCCATGCCGACTTGGTGATCGTGGTCGCCAAAACCAATCCCGCTGCGGGTGCGAAAGGCACCAGCTTGCTCCTGATCGAGCGCGGCATGCCTGGCTTCTCGGTCGGCAAAAAGCTGAAAAAGCTTGGGCTGAAAGCGCAAGACACGAGCGAACTTTTCTTCGCAGACGTGAAAGTGCCTAAATCTCGCTTACTCGGTGGCGAGGCGCACCTCAATCGCGGCTTCATTTGCCTCATGGAGCAATTGCCCTGGGAGCGATTGCAAATCGCCATTGGCGCAGTGGCCGCAAGCCAAGCCGCCATCGACTGGACGGTGGCCTACACCAAAGACCGCAAAGCCTTCGGCAGCACGGTCGCCAGCTTCCAAAACACCCGCTACGTGCTGGCAGACTTGCAAGCCAAGGTACAAGCCGCGCAGGTGTTTGTAGACCGCTGCATCGAGCTGGAACTCGCCAAGCAACTCAGCACCGAGAGCGCCAGCATGGCCAAACTCTGGACCACCGACCTCCAAGGCCAAGTGATGGATGCCTGTGTGCAACTCCACGGCGGCTATGGCTTCATGTGGGAATACCCCATCACCCGCGCCTACGCCGATGCCAGGGTGCAGCGGATATATGGCGGCACGAATGAGGTGATGAAGGAAGTGATCGCGCGCGGGATGGGGCTGCGGTAGTTTCAAAGCACTCAGTTTCTGGGTGCCATTGGGCTTTTGCGCAGCTTTCGGTGTCAAGAATGTTGGCGCGAGCCGCGCAGCCGCGACATACTTCACAGCCACTCTGTCTACCGACACGAAACAATCACAGCATGACCACGCATACCCACACGTTGCCGCGTCCGGTAGGCCACTTGCACATGCGCGCGCTGGCGGTGCTCTGCAGCACGCTGCCTGTTTTCGCGTGGGCTCAGGCACCGGCTCCGAGCACGGTGCTCACTCCCAGCTTCGGCGGCATCCGGAAAGCCGAGAGCGCGCCAGCTTCTGCCAGCGCCGCTGCGCCAAAGCTGGCCTCTCCGCAGCCGGCTCAGGGCGCAAAAACTGCGAAAGCGAAACGCCACAAGTCTCGCCCCGGGGCGCACTCAAAGCGCCACCGCAAGCTCAGCGCGTCGGCAGCAAAAGCGGCGCAGGCCCCCGCTGCCGCAGAGCCCAGCCAGCGATTCGTGCTCAAAAAAAACGAGAGCCTGTCCACCTTCTCCGAAACCTGGCTCACCACCTCCAAAACCTGGCCAGAGATTGCCAAACTCAATCGCTTGAAAAACCCCCACCGCATCAGTGAGGGCCAGGAAATCATCGTGCCCTTGCGCTACTTGCGCGTGGAACAACATCCCGCTGCAGTAGTCAATGCCAGCGGCGACACCTCGTTGGCGGTGGGCGCAAAGCTCAGCCAAGGCCAACAGATCAAAACGGGGGCCAACAGCTCTGCCGTGATCGAGCTGGCCGATCAATCCCGGGTGAAGCTGCTGCCAGGCTCGGTTGCCGAACTCGTGCGCAACGGCAGCTACGCCGCGCGCGGCTCGGAAAAAGCAATTTCCAACACCTGGTACTCCGGCGTGCTGCGCCTCGTGCAAGGCCAAGTGGAAGTGCTTGCTACCAAGCGCCAGCGCCTGGAAGACTTGAAAATCCTGATGCCCACCTCCGTGGTGGGCGTGCGCGGCACCGTGTTCCGCGTAGGCTTGATGGACAAGAACCGATCAAAAACGGAAGTGGTGGAAGGCGCCGTATCAGCCGAAAACACCACCCAAAACAGCTCAGCTACCGTAAGCGCGGGCTTCGGCGTGGTGATCGATCCCACTGCCAAAGAGTTGAAGCCAGCAGCGCTTTTGCCCGCCCCCGATTTGAGCGCCCTGCCCTCAGAGCTGAAGCGCCCCACAGTCAGCGCCAGCTTCCCCGCGCTCGCAGGCGCAGTGAGCTACCGCATCCAAATCGCGAAAGACGCCGCTTTCAATGAAATAGTGGCCGATCTGCCCAGCCCCACCCCCAGCGTGAGCTTCAACGGCTTGGCCGATGGCGCCTGGCATTTGCGGGCGCGCGGCGTGGACGCACAAGGCCTAGAAGGCGCAGACCGCGCCACCCGCCTGAGCCTGCTGCCTGCCCCGCCACCTCCCCCACCGCCCCCGCCGCCTCCGGCCGCGCCCCCACCCCTGCCCCGTGTCATCAACGCCGAAGACACCGTAACGCCAGATCCGGTGCCAGCCGCCGCCCCGAGAGCCACGCCATCCCCAGCAGCCACCTCGCCAGCCGCGCAGTCAAGTGCCCTAACTCCGTTGCCAGCCGCCAGCACGCCAGGGCATACACGCTGATCTCGCACTTGAAGAAACGCCTTCATCGAGGCAATCGAGCGAAATGCTGCGCGGTTTCCGGCCGATTTCATGTCCCGGCTCACTGCGGACGAGTTCGAGTGTTTGAGGTCGCAATTTGCGACCTCAAACGTCGGCCGAGGCGGCAGACGCTACGCGCCCTAAGGTTTTCTGACCACTGGGCACTGACGGCAGCCATGATGCCGAACACGGCTCAGGAGGAGGAACTCCGCGCGTGCCAGAGCGGGATCGGCGGCGACTGGAAGGACGCGAAGCTGCGTGCATGGGCGCACTTTACGCGCCGCGAGCGCTGGAAACGGCTACCGGTGCAGGATTTAAGGCCAAATCAGATCTCTGTCCAGATGTTTGCAACATCTGTTGCTATGCTTTTTGATGCATAAATGCAAAACGGGAGACCCCGTGCGCTTGACCCCGTGCGCTGCAATGCCGTGAAACAGAGGCCAGCTTCAACGGGGTAGGTGGTCGCACGGAACTGAACACCTAATCTTTATAGCGTCCTCGATTTTTGATTTTGGGTTTAAAAAGTATCCTTGAATAGGTGATGTGCGAAAAATACCCTTTGAGGCCAGCGATATCGCTTTTCAAAAAATTGATCGACGCCTCTAATCTTTCGACTGAAGTATTTTTTTGATCATCACCGCTTTCAAAACAAAAAGCATCCGAGACAAAATCGATAGTCAAATACCAAGGGAGCAAATTAGTATCCCGCGAATCAACTGCTACTTCAAAAGTACATGAAAAATTTCCAACGGATTGCATTTCAAACGCTAGTAAACGGCAATCTTGAAAAACCGCATTGATGGCCTTGAATTGATGATATCCAAATGCCCGTTCGATCAGATCTGGCGAGAGCAATATCATCGCAACTCCACGTTTTTTATAGCAATGGATAAATTCGTAACACCCGACGCCAGCAATGAAAATGACTGACTCTCAATCGAAATTACTGCCAAACCAAGCCGGACGGAAAAATCCTCATCAGTATCGGTGAAAGCGGACTGATTTAAGCTGCAAAGACGACAAAAAAAATACAGACGCAACAACCTCGCAGACTCTTTCTCTGAGGGGTCCTGACGTTGTACGCCAATTTCTATCGACACTCCACCCAAATCACGCAATTTAAAACTAATCAAGCTTGCATGGTATCCAGTTTGCTGAAAGTCAAAAAAACCATCTACATCGTTCAAAATTGAACGTGCATCGAGCAAAATCTCAAGCATCAGTCACTCCCACGAGGTGAGTACGATCCACGATTTCTCATGTAGTATCTAAATGGATCCACTTTTGATGCGAATGTATAGTGACTTTTGGCGCCCGACGCGGTCTTTCCAGACTCATCGCGTACATTAAAGTGGCCTCGCTCTTGTAACACCCATTTGCCAGTGCTGGCGTCTTTAAACATGTGCCCGGCAGAATGATCTTGGACAACGATGCATCTGCCATTGACGTTGAATTTGTATTCGCGTGTATGTGCGGGTGTTGCTTGACGATCAGCGTATAGCGGGGTTGGTTTGCTTTGGTTTCCATCATAGAGTGGAACTCGAGACTGCTCAGGAATAGGACTTGCAGATATGCCAAAAGTACGTTTGATGTCGTTCAAGGCTTCAGCGCGCGATGGCTCCAAGCCTTCGGGGTCCACCTTACCGAGAGGGTTTCCATCGGAGTACCCAATCCGATTCCACCCCCCGTCCAACCCAATCGGATCACTCTGCGTGTATCGCCCGGTATTGGGTTGGTAGTTTCGGAAGTAGTTGTAGCTCAGCTTCGTCTCTGCATCCCAGTACTGCACGGGAAACCGCAGGTTGAACTCTTGCGGGGTTGTGGCTCGCAGCTGAACAGGTTGATTCGTGATCGCGCTCGCTGCATTTGTGGTGACTCGCAGCACGCCCGTAGGTGCGTTGCCACCAAACGCTGAATAAGGCCACTGCCAGATCGGTTTGCCGTCGTCGTCCGTCACCAGCCTCGGCGTCCCGAGGTGGTCGCTGTGAATCGCGTAGATGCGGTTGTTTCTGATGAATCCGACTGGAAATGCTCCTGACAGGCTTTGGCTTTGTGGGCCGGCGCTGAGCGGTGCGGCTTCGGACTGAACCGGCAGCCAGATGTATTCCGTTCCGCCCTTGCCGCTTGCACTGCCGTTGTCGTATTCCCACATCACCGCCCAGCTGGGGATGCCGCTCGATTCGTCTGCGTAGGTGTAGGCCGTGCCCACGCTCGCATCGGCTTGACCCGCTGCGTACAGCCGACCGAAGTTCTTCTTGAGCCAAGCCGCAAAGTCTGCGCCGAGCACTGCGGGTTCTGGGCCATTGCCGTCGCCTTGCGGTTCGCTTTTGAAGACGCGCTGACCCAAGGCGTTGTGGCAGCGCACAGCATTGGCGCTGCTCGGATAGGCGAAGAGGCCCCAACTGCAGAGTCTGCGCGTGACGCCGCTGAGGCGAGTACCTGATCTGGGACGGTTGGAAGCACGCGAAACAGAGCGCATTCGCAGACTTTACGCTGTCAGGGCGCAAGAAACGACTACCTGGTCGGCAATTGAAGCCATATCCGGGATCTGTCCATGTATTTACTGGGTTGGCTGCTACGCCTTTTGAATATGAGCTGAGCGGTCACCGCATGCTGTGCATCACGTCTGGGGCCACGAACCACCCGTTTGCCTAGTCACTTCGGCTACCGAGCACGGCCTTGCCCTTGGACTCAAGGGCGCCGCTCTCGCGCTACAACACCAGGCATCCACGCCGGCGCTGTTTTCATGAGCCCACACCGAGCAAGCCGATCCGCCCACAAACAACGTGCAGCATCTGCCCCTCGACAAAGATCAGTTTCAGCGACTTGACTTTGCCCGCCAGATCAACTGCCGCATCCGCGATGTTCCCAAAGCGGTAGTGTGCTTGAAGCGGTTGACCGCGCAAGGTCAGCTTCAGGTCGCAATTCTCGGCGCACACGAGCGTAACGGTGCGGCGCGCGCTGGATTGCAGAGACACGAGCAGATCAAGCGTCAGCACGAGGCTGTATGCGCCAGCTTCATCCGCTTCAAAGCTCGCCGAGATCAGCCGACCATCGTGCCAGGTGAGCGAATCCAAAGTGTTTGACATGAGCACCATGATGCTTGATGCGAAGCACCCCAGCAAGCGCGGGGGTCGCCGCAGGGCATGTTGCGCGCTAGCATCGGCTTGACACATTCAGTTGCCAGCCGCAGCCGAGGCGGTGCGTGCGGGCGACGGGTTTGTGCATTTCCCTGCGTATGATGCAGACTACGCGTTTTCCCGCATGTCTGGAACGTTGGCCTCGGTCGGCGACTCGGCATGAACTGAATGCTTTCCCCCCCTACTGCAACCACCACCACGCCAGACCTCGTCACCCTCTCAAACGTGAAATTCGCCTACGAAACAGGCGGGCGCACGATTTTGGACGACGTGACTTTAAGCGTGCCGCGCGGGCAGGTGGTGGCGCTCATGGGCGCATCGGGCGGCGGCAAAACCACCGTGATGCGGCTCATCACGGGCCAATTCAAAGCCCAGCAAGGCAGCGTGCGCTTTGATGGGCAAGAGGTGGCAAGTCTGGCCAACGATCAGCTCTACGCCGCGCGCCGCAGGATGGGCATGCTGTTTCAGTTTGGCGCGCTGTTTTCTGACTTGACGGTGTTTGACAACGTGGCTTTCCCCTTGCGCGAGCACACCAAGCTTTCTGAGGCGCTGATCCGCGACATCGTGCTGATGAAGCTCAACGCGGTGGGCCTGCGCGGCGCGCGGGATTTGAAGCCCAGCCAAATTTCAGGCGGCATGGCGCGCCGGGTGGCACTTGCCCGGGCGATTGCGCTGGACCCCGAACTGGTGATGTACGACGAGCCCTTTGCAGGCCTTGATCCAATTTCGCTCGGCACGGCGGCGCAGCTGATCCGAGAGCTGAATGATGCGCTCGGGCTCACAAGCCTCATCGTGTCGCACGACGTGGAAGAGACCTTTCGCATTGCAGACCAGGTGGTGATTTTGGCCAACGGCAAGATCGCGGCGCAGGGCACGCCGGCGCAAGTGAAAGCAAGCGACGATCCACTGGTGCAGCAGTTTGTGAACGCCAGGCCGGATGGCCCCGTGCGTTTTCACTACCCCAGCGTGAGCGTGGCCGAAGATTTTTCAGGCGGGCTGCATGCCAAACAGTCCGCCAAAGAAGAGGCCCAAGCATGAGCTTGAAGCCCAGCGACATCGGCTTTGCCACACGCCAGTGGCTGGCGAACATCGGCTACGCCGCGCGCTTGCTGATGCAGCTTTTTGCCTGCCTGCCCGCTACGCTTCGGCGATTTCGCCTGGTGGGCGAGCAAATCCATTTCCTTGGCAACTATTCGCTGGCCATCATCACTGTCTCAGGCCTCTTTGTGGGCTTCGTGCTGGGCTTGCAAGGCTACTACACCTTGCAGCGCTATGGCTCCTCAGAAGCGCTCGGCCTTTTGGTGGCGCTCAGTCTCGTGCGCGAGCTGGGTCCGGTTGTCACGGCGCTCCTGTTTGCAGGCCGCGCTGGCACCTCGCTCACCGCCGAGGTGGGCCTGATGAAGCGCGACGAGGTGCTCACCTACATGGAAATCACCGCGATTGACCCGGTGCAGCGCGTGCTGGCCCCGCGTTTTTGGGCGGGCTTCATCGCCATGCCGATCTTGGCGGCGGTGTTCAGCGCGGTGGGCATCATCGGCGGCTACGTGGTGGGCGTGGTGATGAT